>JAVXLU010000043.1:0-16661 GCA_036646635.1 Romboutsia sp. | reverse complement strand
CTTCATCATTTACAAGAATCTTGAATTTATCCATTACTTTAGTACCTGAAAAAGTTATAGTAAGGTATTTTTGTCCATTTGCATCTTCATCTATATAACTAGTTTCGTAAAGATATTTTCTAGCCATTTTTTTACCTATACTACTATCATGTATTACTTCATTTTGTATAGAATATCTTTTTACATATTCCCCCCTTAACTCATTACCTACCGACTTCGCTTCTTTGTAATATTGACTTTCATTATCATCATCTGTCGATAAATTACTAATAGTTTCTGATATACCACCACTAGTAACTTCTGTTGCTAAAGGTTTGCTTGCTGCATTTTGACTTATAGCTATTACTGAACTTTCTACAAACTCTACCCCAAAACTTATATCTTGCTCTATTGCTAATATATATGCTTTTATACTTACATTCGCTTTTAAGTTAAGTACTTCAAATTTTATATCCATAGTTTTTTTCGAAGTATTTTTGCTTACTACACTATATTTTATATTTTTTCCATTTACTAAAACCCTTATATTTTCCATTAAGTTTGTTTGATTAAACCCTAAAGTTATATAAACTTTACCATCTTTAACTTCCATATAGTTAGTAGCACTTAAGCTTTGTCTTGCTGCCTGATAACCTATTTTACTATCTGTAATTACCTTATTATTTAGTTTATAAGTTCCATTTTTATATCCACTAACATTAGAATTATTTAAATTTGAATCTTCATTTTCTTGATTATTATTTTCAGGTTTTTGTATATTATCATTTGGATTATCTATTTCAGGTTTATTCTCCGGAATATTATCACCTTGGTTATTATCTTCTTCTGGCTTAATACTGGGATTTTCTGGTTTTACATCTGTATCTTCACTAATTAAAGTGTCTATCTTTAAAGCTATTCTAAAATCTACATTCATAGCATTTGGAACAATAGGTACTTTGATATCTGCATTTACCATTACTATATCTTCTAAGCTATTTAATATAATTTTATAATCAATCGTTTTACCTTCTTCTCTTACCTTTTCTACTGATAGTTCTTTATCATTAACTTTAAATTTTATATTTTGAATAACATCTTTCTCTAAAAAACTAAATATCACTTCAATTTTTCCATTTTCTACTTCTATATTACTTATTTTATTAAGATATTTTCTAGCTATTGATTCTTTATCTTTATTAGCATATAATGCATCATTTTCTACTGTATATTTACCATCAACTAAAGTAATTTCAGATAAATTAATATTATTATTTTTACTTGTATCATTTATAACATTATCTTTATTTAGTGCAAACCCACTTTGTGTACTTGATAAAAATATTATTCCTGCCATTAAAATAGCTAATTTGTTTCCTCGTATCATTTCTATCCTCCGATGTCATTTATTTTATTTTTGATATTATTAAACATTTATGTTATCATTTTTTATTGTTTTTATTCTAAATGCAAAATAATAATACTTAAATATTACTAAAATTACTAAAAATATTTTCATATGTATACTATCCAATATTATTAAAGGAAATGCTATCATTACATCTGCAAATAATAATATACTAATTTTTTGTTTTAAACTCATAGCTCTTGAAGTAACAAAGCTTTCTAAATGCTTTTTATATATTTTACTATTTTTAAACCATCTATCAAATTTATCTGAACCTCTTATAAAACAATATGATGCTAGTAATAAAAATGGTGTTGTTGGAAGAACTGGAAGTAAAACTCCTATTGCACCTAATAAAAATGCTATTATTCCTACTATTACATACAAAATCTTTTTTATTTTATTCATTAATTATCCTCCACATAATTTTATCTTTAATACATTAATAATTTATCATAAATGATAACTATTTTCAATAGTTATTTTATTTTAAATGATTTTAATTTTCATTTAGAGCTAAGTAAATTAAAAATACCCTCTATCAAACATGATATAAGGGTATTTAAATTATTATTTATTCATTATTATTTTCATAATTTTCAATTGGTGGTAAGTCTTCTAATTTTTCAATACTCAACAATTTTAAAAACTCATTTGTAGTTTTATAAATTATTGGTTTACCTATTTTATTAAGTCTACCTGCTTCTACTATAACATCATTTTCTAAAAGTGTTTGTAGTACTTTATCGCACTTTACACCTCTTATATCTTCTATTTCAACTTTCGTTATTGGTTGCTTATATGCAACTATTGTAAGTGTTTCAAGGGTTGCCTGGCTTAAACTTTTCTTTTTCTTAGGCTCTAATATTTTTTTTATAAAAATTGCATACTCTTTATTTGTAGTCATCTGATACTTATCTTCTAATTTTATTATTTGTATTCCTCGATTATTTTCCTCATACTCTTTCATCAGTGAATAAAGCATAGATTCTATTTCTTTACTTGCCAAATCTTCATTTATTATATAATTTAATTCTTTTATACTTATAGGGTCTCCATATGCAAACATAACTGATTCTATAATATTTTTTATATCTTCACGTCTCATATTATCACTCCGAGCTTTTCTTTATTAATATATCATCAAAGAATATATTTTGGTCTACTACTATTTCTTTTGATTTTATAAGTTCTAATATTGATAGAAATATTGCTATAACTTCATCCCTACCACAATTTTGTATTACTTTTGTAAATTGCACTTCTAATTTTTCATTTATAATATTTCTTACGTAATTCATTTTTTCTTCAACAGATATTATTCTTCCTCTTACTATCTTATCAAGTCTTTCATCTTTTATATTTTCGGACTCAGATGTTTTAACTTTCAATATATATGGAAGTATATTTTTTATAGCTTCTATTGATATATCACTTAAATCTACTGTTTCATCAATAATAATTTCTTCTTTTTTTCTATAAAATAATTCATTTATATAGCTTACATTTCCTCTTAAATCTTCTGCTGCTAGTTTAAACTTTTTATATTCTTCTAATTTAACCATAAGTTCTAATCTTGGATCTTCTATCTCATCATCATCTTTTTGCTTATACAATAAGTATTTAGATTTTATTTCAAGAAGTTTAGAAGCCATCGTTATAAATTCACTTGTTATTTCTAAATCCATTTTTTCTAACATCGATAAATATTTAATATATTGCTTAGTTATCTCAATTATTGATATATCTTTTATGTCAATTTTTTGCTTAGATATTAAGTCATATAATAAATCTAATGGTCCTTCATAAACTTGTAATTGTATATTATATTTCATTTAATCTCCTTCTTCATTTAATAAAATAAAAATACTATATTTCTTATTATATTAAATATAGGACCTACAAATATTGAGTATGTATTTGTAAATATTAATGCAAAAAATATAATTGTACTCATACTTTCATATTTATAAACAAATTCATTGTACTTATACGGTATAAATGATGATATTATACCCCATCCATCAAGGGGAGGTAGGGGCAGTAAGTTAAAGGCTGCAAAACTTATACTAAAACCTATAATTGCATTTGCTATTTCATTAATTGCATACATGTGTACATACTTATTTATCATTACACATACTATTGCTGTAATTACATTTGTTAATGGTCCAGCTAAAGATACTAACATATTCCCTATTTTATAATTTTTAAAATTATTAGGATTTACAGGTACAGGTCTTGCCCATCCTATATGAAAAATTAACATCATTAATATACCAATAGGATCTAAATGTTTTGCTGGGTTTAAAGTCATTCTTCCATATGTTTTTGCTGTATCATCACCTAATAAATGTGCTGCATAAGCATGACCAAATTCATGGACAGATATTGCAATTACTATTGCAACTAATGTTACTAATATATTACTTAAAGAATACATAAATACATCTCCTAAATTTCAATTTTAATATTATTATACCAATATATAAAACTATAATCAAAGTTTTTATATATACAAAAAGAGAAGTCATCAGACTTCTCTTTCTTTTTATAACATGCTATCAATAACTCTTTGAAGCATTTTAAAGTAACTTGCTTTATTTATATCCTTTGTATTTACTAAATCTACTTGTCCCACAAGTTTTTTATCTTTATATATTTCTAACTTACCTAAAGATGTCCCTTTTTTAACTGGAATTTGAGGGTTATCATAAACTTTTATTTTCTTGGTAAAATCCCTACTTCCTCCTTTTTTAATTAATGCTGTTAAACTTTCTTTTGCAACTAAACTTACTTTATTATCTTCTGCTTTATCTAATGTAAGATTAGCTATATTATCATCTTTATTGCATAATTTTACACTTTCATAGTTTGCAAATCCAAAGTTAAGTAAGGCTGTAGCATCTTTAAATCTTTCAGGTGATGTTTCAGCACCAAGTGTTGCAGCTACTAAATGAGTTTCGCCTCTTTTTGCTGCAGCTGATAAACAATATTTTGCTTGTTGAGTAAATCCTGTTTTAACCCCAGTAGCACCATTATAGTGTTTTATTAGCTTATTAGTATTTGCAAGGCCTATTGTAGCCTGTTTTTTACCTACTACAACTTTGTCCATCCAAGTTGTTAGATATTTACTTATAGTATCATGTTTTAATAATTCCTTTGACATTAAAGCTATATCATGTGCAGATGTATAATGATTATCTACTGGTAATCCATTTGTATTTGCAAAATGAGTATCCTTCATACCTAATTCTTTTGCCTTTGCATTCATCATATCTACAAATGCTTCAACGCTACCTGCTATATACTCAGCCATAGCAACACATCCATCATTTGCTGAAGCTACTGCTATACCTTTTAAAAGTGTATTTACATCTTGTGTTTCTCCTGGTTCTAAAAATATTTGACTTCCACCCATACTTGCAGCATTTTCACTTATTTGAACCTTATCTTCTAATTTAATCTTTCCAGAATCTAGTGCTTCTACTATTAATAACATTGTCATTACTTTAGTTACACTTGCTGGGGGTAACTTATCATGAGCATTTTTCTCATAAAGAATTTGCCCACTTCCTACATCCATTAATATCGCCGATTTTGATGATATATTTATCGGAGTACTATTTTCTACTGCAAATGCAACTCTCATAGGCATTAATGCAAGTAACATAGTCATAACTATACTAGTCAGTTTTTTCATCAACGTCACCTCTTAATATTTATTTATACTTATTTTCTACAATTTACATTTTTTTATGTAGTAGTAATTTATATTTTATTTTGTAGTTGCATTAATACCTATTTATAATTATTATTTTTAACAAAAATTAGCTTTGCTTAAGCATCTATATAGACGCTACTCTTTATATACAAAAAGGATACCTAATTGGCATCCTTTTTTGTATATATTATAAATTTAAATAACTAGATAATACTATATTATTAATTTCTAATGTATTTTTAACTGTGTTTAATATTAATATTTTATGTTCTTTAGTTCTTTGCACTGTATATGAAGTTGAATTTAATAAAAATTCATCTATAAGAGGTACAACCTTGTTATAATTTTGTGTATATTCAAATCCACCTCTAATTGGAAGCTCATACTTATCTAATATTTTTTCAATTATAGGTTTTAATTCTCTTAGTGTATGTACATGATAATGACTATCTAAATGAGTTATCTTTATATCATAATCTATAGTTTTGTAATTTTCCTATAAAAATAGCCATTTTTATAAGCTGAGATTATTCCCATATTAACAGCATCTGTATATCCAAAATCATCTGCATTTACTATTAGCTTAGTCATATTTTTATACTCCCCTATTTTAAAAATATTCAATTGCAAACTATGTATTTTATTATAACAGATAAGCTATAATAAAATAGTATATAAAAATGTCTCAAAGTAACTATAAAAGTTATTTTGAGACATTTTCTTTTATCTAATATTGATTAATTTCTTCTTCTATGCCTATTATTTCTGCATCTGTATTTACATCTATAAAGTTTATTATTTTTTCTCCAACAACGTCACATTGTCTAGTCTCTAATGCAATAGCTACTATTGCGATTGTAATTCTTTGATGTAAATCTTGATTTTCTATTTCTGATACAGATACATTAAAGTTACTTTTTAATTTTTGAGTTAAACTCTTTACTACCATTCTTTTTTCCTTTAAAGAATGTACCCAATTTGCTCTAAGATTAATTTTCATTACTAATATTTTCATATAAAATCCCTTTCTTTAGCTAATCTAAATATATTTTCTTTTGTAAGTATTAACTATTTATAGTCTTTTTCTACTGTTTCAGCTAAAATTTTATTTATATTTTCCATCATTAATGTAAATTTTTTCTCATTGGCTAGGTAATTTGATAGTTTTTTATTTTTCGATACTTTCTTTTGAGTATTTTCTACTCTCATAATACTCTTTTTATCTATTTGTTGATTTTTTATTGCGTAACTTTGTACTTGCATTTGAATAGTTCTATAATCCTTTAATAATTTTTCACATTCTTTATCATTTTTAACTTCTTGCATAGATTTTATAAAATTTCTATACTCTTTGCTATCTTTTATATCACTAGCTAATTTTGTGGCTGTATCATAAACCCCCATAAAAAACCTCCCAAATATCATTTTGAAAAATTACTACATAAAAAAAGATTGAATATAATAAATTATATTCAATCTTTTATGATTATACCTCCATTATTATAGGAAGTATCATAGGATTTCTCTTTGTTTTTTGGTATAAGTGTTCTTTTAAGTTTTCTTTTATATTATTCTTTAAATAAGCCCATTCTTTTATATTTCTATCTTCACAATCTTTTAAAACTTGCTTTATTATATTCTTAGCTCCATCCATTAAATCTTCTGATTCTCTAACATATACAAATCCTCTAGATATAATATCTGGTCCTGCTAATACTTTTCCATCTTCTTTTGATATAGTTACAACCACTATCATTAATCCATCTTCTGATAAGTGCTTTCTATCTCTTAATACTATATTACCTACATCTCCAACACCTAAACCATCAACTAACACATTTCCTGTTGGAATATTTCCAACTACTTTAGCTGAATTTCTATCTATTTCTAAAACTGCTCCAGTTTTATTTATAAATATATTTTGACTTGGCATTCCTAATTCTTCTGCTAATTCAGCATGCTTTTTTAACATTCTAAACTCACCATGTACTGGCATAAAGAATCTAGGCTTAGTTATTCTATGAATTAATTTTAATTCTTCTTGGCATGCATGACCTGATACATGTATATCTTCCTCATCATAAACTACTTCTGCTCCTTTTTCAAATAAGAAGTCTATTACTTTTGATATTGGTTTCTCATTCCCTGGTATTGGATGTGCTGATATTATTATTAAATCTCCATTTTTTATTTCTACTTTTTTATGTTCTGCACTAGCCATTCTAGCAAGAGCTGACATAGGTTCTCCTTGAGACCCAGTTGTTATTAATACTATTTCATTATCTTCATATTTAGATAAATCATTTAACTCTATTATTATATTATCTGGTATATCTAAATACTCTAACTCTCTAGCGACATTAACAACATTTACCATAGATCTACCTGAAACTGCTACTTTTCTATTAAACTTTTCCGCCGTATTTATTATCTGTTGTAGTCTGTGTATATTAGACGCAAATGTAGCAACTATTATTCTACTATTATTAGCTCTTCTAAATAAATTTTCTAATCCTGCACTTACTGTCTTTTCTGACATAGTGTATCCTGGTCTTGTTGCATTAGTACTTTCTGCTAATAATAAAAGTACTCCTTTTTTTCCAAGTTCGCAAATACGAGGAATATCCATTACTTCTCCATCCATAGGTGTATAATCTATCTTAAAATCTCCTGTATGATAAATTATTCCTTGGTCTGTATGAATTGCAATAGAACAAGCATCTGGTATACTATGATTATTTTTTATAAATTCTACTTCCATATTATTAAGCTTTATTATTTCCTTTGGTGTTATAACATTTAACTTAACATTGTTCATCTTATGTTCTCTTAATTTAACTTGTATAAGCCCTATACTAAGTCTTGATCCATATACTGGAACATTTACTTTTCTTAATATATATGGAAGAGCTCCTATATGGTCCTCATGTCCATGTGTAATAAATATACCTTTTATTTTGTCCTTATTTTTTATTAAATAAGTTACATCTGGTATGACTATGTCTACCCCTAACATATCGTCGTCTGGGAAACTTAACCCAGCATCTATTACAATTATTTCATCTTTATACTCAACAACCATCATATTTTTACCGATTTCGTTAAGCCCACCTAGTGCCATTATCTTTATTTTATTGGCATTCTTTTTAAACAATTGCACCATCTCCTTCTGTCTATTCAGTTTTTACTTAAATTTCAACACGTTCTATAATTTAAATAATATCAAATCACGCACTCTTTACCAGTTATTATCATTGTACCATATTTTCTACTATAATTTAAGTTATATTTGAAATACATTTACTGTATTATTTTGACAAAGTTATCCTATTCTGCTATTCTCTGATTATAATATAGCTATATTAAAGGAGGATACATGAGAGGTAAAGCCCACTGCACTATAGGTGTTTTAAGCGTTATACAAGCTTCGTTACTATTTAAAATACCACTATCTGCATTTAATCTTATCTTATCTGCTTTTTTTTCAATACTTCCGGACTTAGATGAATCTAATTCTATTGTATCAGATTTTCTTTTGAAAAAGAATATTTCTAAGTTTATATTAAAGGCGACTATATACTTAATAAATATATCAATATTTTTTATATCATTAAAAATAAATGATAATTTTTATATAAGTTCATTTATAACTTTTATATCTATAATAATAATAGATGCTAAATTGACTCATACATTGCTTAGAAAGATTTTTATATCTTTAATATTTATATTATTAGCTATAGTTATTTATTTAGTAAATAGTAAAATGTATTTTTCAATATTTTTTATAATGCTAGCAGCTTTTCCCTGGCTTAAGCACAGAAGTTTTTCTCATAGTATTTTTGCTACAGTGATAATATATTTCTTATTAAAACAAATAGAACTAATAACTAATATATCCAATCTAGCGTTTTTTGGAACTATTAGTTATGCTAGTCATGTATTTTTAGGTGATTTATTTACAAAATCTGGAGTTCCACTTTTATATCCAATAAGTACAAAAAAATATTCCTTAGGAGTTTTTAAAGTAGGAAGCTCTTTAAACAATATGTTAGAACTTTTGTTTGTTTTAATATTAATAGCTTCAATAATTTTATCTATAATAAAAATATAAGTCCCATTTGGGACTTATATTTTTACATTAATTGCTACAAGAATCACATAATCCATAGAATTTTACATCATGATCAAGTATTTTAAATTTATATAATTTTTGTATCTCTTTTTCTATATTATCTAATAAGTCTTCTTTTGCTTCCATTATCTTTCCACAATTTTTGCATATAAGATGATGATGATTATGACAGTCTTCTTTATCTAAACTAATTTCATATCTTATACATCCATCATCTAAGTTAAGCTTTGATATTACCCCTACTTCATCTAATAATTGCATTGTTCTATAAACAGTCGCTAGTCCTATCTCTGGACAATCAACTCTTACTAAATCATATATTTCTTCACTACTTAGATGCTCCGAATTATTTTTAAGTAATGTGTCTACAATTGCTCTTCTTTGAGGAGTAATTTTAAATCCCGTTTCTTTTAATTTTTCTTTTAATATATCCATTGTATTCATCATAACATCACCTTTATTTTTTCAATTGATAATCTTTATTAATTATTTTAATTGATAATTAAGATTTTGTCAACCTTTAAGAAAACGTTGCTTTTTTATTAATTACCATAAATAAAATTATGCAATACTTCTAAGTTTTTATCTAGATTCCATTTAACTACATACATTCCATCTTTATTTAATCTACCTTCTTCTCTATAATCTTCAAGAGGAAATTCTAATTGTTTTATGTCATAACTAGCAAGTTCATGAGCTGAAAATGCTAATCTCATTATTTTATCTAATGAAATATTAACCTTTACATAATTCAATACACTAGTAATTATAGATGGATATTTACTTATAGAAGTATTAGATAATTGCTCTGCTATATTAGTTAAAATTTTTCGTTGTCTTTCATCTCTCTTATATATTGAATCTATTTTTCTAATTCTAGCATAGGCTAATGTTTGATATCCATTTAAAGTATTCATTCCTTCACTCTCTATATAACTAATATTACCCTTATTCGAATTATTCAAACTGTAACATGTTTTAATAAATGTATTTAAGTGGTTAATTTCATTTTTGTTTATATCAACTTCAACTCCACCTATTGTATCTACTATTTCTATAAAAGACATAAAATCTACTACTGCATAATCTTTTATATCTAAATTAAAATTTTGATTAATTGTTTCTAACAATAAAGTTTCTTGACCATATGCATATGCATGATTTAACTTTTCATATCCTTTATTAGGTATATTTACTAATGTATCTCTAGCTAAAGATGTTAATTTTAAAGATTTATTTAAATTATCAATAGTTAAAATTATCATAGTATCCGACCTAGCTGACCCCTTTGAATTTATACTATCCCTTCCTATCAATAGAATATTATCTACTTTATTATGATTTAAAACTTCCTCTACATTATCTAATGCATAAATTTTTTTTGAAAATATTAATAAAATAAGTACGAAATAGAAAATAAATATATTTTTTGATTTTATCATTTTATCACTACCTTTATAATGAATTTTATTATTATTTATTTTCTCCTCTTATTAAAAAATTACCCTTTTTATAAGCATTTCAATATATTTACTTATTTTAGTTATTTTGTAAAACTTAATTTACATAATAAAAGAGTTCCTTAATATTATCAAGGAACTCTTTATTATATAAATTAAATATTATTGCTCATCTTCATCAAAGTTTAATCCTTCTTCTTCCATTAATGTGTTATATACATCTACAACTATTTCATATTCTTTATCATCTTCTAGGGGAACTAATATTTCTCCATCTTCATCTTGGTCTATTCTAAATATTAATGCTTCTTCTGCTTCTTCATCTTCTATAGGCACTAATATAGCATATTCCTTTTCTTCTGCTTCTAGAGTTAATATTATTTCAAATTGACTTTCAACTCCGTTTTCGTCAACTAAGTTTATTATGTTTTCTTCCATGTGATTCACCTCAGATTAATTATTTGTTATTTATATTATATATCATAAATCTATAATTTTATAGATATTTTATAAATTTCTTTGTCTATCTAAATATCCTTGTAAAATTATAACCGCTGCAACCATATCTATTACACTTTTTCTATTTTCTCTTCTTACATTTCCTTCTATAAGAGTTCTCTCTGCTGCTACTGTAGATAATCTTTCATCCCAATATTCAATTTTTATTCCAGTTTCTTTCTCTAGTAGTTCACAAAACTTTATTACCTTTTCTCCTTGAGGTCCAAGTGTTCCATTCATATTTTTTGGTAGTCCTGAAACTATTTTATTAACTTGTCTTTCAGCTATTATAGACTTTAATTCTTCTATATCTTTTTTCTTTCCTACTCTTCTTACAGTTTTAACACCTTGTGCCGTTAGTCCCATTAAGTCACATACAGAGACTCCAATAGTTTTGTCTCCTACATCTAGTCCCATTATTCTTCCGTCTAACATATTTTTTCTCCTTATACTGCCTTTATATAAATTTAATACTATTAATTTAATTACTTTAGGATACCATATATTATACTATTATGTATAGCTATTACTTTACTTATTATATGCTAAATGTAATATATTTAATTCATATTTATAATTACTCTATATTTTTTATATTTATCATATACTTCACTTTTATGTAGTAAAAATAATTATTCGTATACAAAAAGTGTCTCTAATGATAAATAAATCATTTTGAGACACTTTTTTTCACTTTAATTATTTTTATTATCAAATATTATCATATTTATACTTATTATTATGAGTGGTATAAGAATATAAATAGAAGCAGTTGCTGCTGCAACTATTCCTGAATCATTTACCATAAGTGTTACTATACATCCTACCATAGATGCTACGAATCCTTTAAATATAAATGGATATTTATTAGCAACTCTTTTAAAATGTCGTGATGGTTTAAATATAAGTACCCCTACTATACCAACCCCAGCAAGTAAAATATTTACCCATACACTTGTTTGTGCTAATTTTAAGTTCATTTGTATTTTTCTATTAAATGTTTGAATTATTTCACTTGGTCCATTTAAAATTATTTGTTTTACAAATCCAGATAAATGTGACTGACTTCCTGAAATTATATCTATTACAGCAAATGCTACTACTACAGCTACTGCTGCTAATCCTAATAATATAATTTTCTTAAAATCAAGTTTAACATCAAATATTAATAAAATTAATAATAAGTATGCTACACATTCTGAAATAGCAGCCCCAACATTAGCTCCCATCATCGGTGATGCACTTGTTATTAATATAGTAAAACACGCTACTATTACAAGCCATTTTGGAATTTTTTTATAATCAAGTAATACTGCTAATCCAAAAATAGCACTTCCTATTGCTATACCTTGATACTCATTTCCCATTCCATAATATCTTGCACCAATTATTGCATCATAACTCATAATACTATTTTTCATCAAGTAGGTTCCAAATATTGAATCAATAGCTATTACTAAAATAGTAATAATTGCAAAGAACCCCATATGTTTTATATCATCTTTGAACATTTTTTTACCTAATATATATAGTATTAATGTAGTTAATACTATACCAATAGATATAGTTATTGGTGTTTTAAAGTTAAACATTGGCGCCAATAAGAATGATATAGGTAATATAAATCCTAATTTTATAAACTCCTTTAATACATTAAATACTTTTTCTTTATTATGTATTTTATTTCTAAATACCACCACAACCATAGCGATTACCCACGAAGCTGATACAATACCAACAAATCCATTTATAATACCCGACCTTATACTAGAAATTGATACTATTTTTTCATATTCTCCTAATATAAAGGTTGCATTATCTTCTTTATTTACTAAATCATATTTTTTTCCTACCATATTATCATTTTCAAGACCAAATTCACTTAATATATCTACACCAACGTCTAAGTTTGCTACAATTCCATCTCTTCTTGTTGTAGCTGATGCTAATATACCTTTTTCATTTCCTTTAAATTTTAAAATAGGAGATAATCTCCTCTTATTTTTATAATCTAAATCACTCGGAAAAGCACTTGCTATATATACAGTATCATTTTCTCCTACCATATCAAATACTTCTTTAAGATATTTATCTATGTTGTTACCTATAGATTTCCTCATTTTTTTAAACGTATTCTCATTTAAGTTCATCTTATACATATCTAATCTATATGTATCTCCAAGTTCTATAAATAGAGCATCATTTTCTTTATAGTATTTTTTTGTCTCATTTATTAATTTCTTATAGTCTGTTCTTATACCAAACGGCATTTTAGGATCTTCAATATTTATATTATCAATATTTCCTGAGTCAATTCTTCCATATTGATCCATAGCCACTAAAGCTATATTTCTATTTTTAATAGTATCACCATGTTCTATTATATCTGAATTGCCTATTACAGCAGTCTTGAGATTATTTTCAGATAATGTTTGACCAATAGAACCTAGTACAGATCCATATTGACCTTTCTCAAAATTTTCATTTATTGAATAGTTTATAGTTACATCATTTATATTCTTAGCTTTTTGGCCTGTTACAGTTTCAAAAGTTTTTGCAGTATTTTCGTTTACATGTTGAAAATTTATATGTTCTTCAGTAGATACATTTGCTCTACCACCTGCACCCATACTAGCATAAGACCTTCTATCATCTGTTCCCTTATCGCCTCTTATATTCATAAGACCTATGTACCCTCTAGTGCTAATCTCTTTTTCTAGGGAAGGTATCTTTAGCATATTTACAAGATTAGTTCTATTCATATCTATAAATATAACTTTGCCTTTTTCATCGGCAAAGCTATATTTAGTAATAGAAACTAATACTATCATAAGTGACGCTAATAATGATACAATCTTTTTTTTCATTAGATTGACCTACTTTCTATTAAGATAGTACGTGATTACTTCTTCAAGTATCTCATCTCTTTCAAATTTTTTAATTATACTTCTCGCATTTTTATAACTAGTTACATAACTTGAATCTCCTGAAAGAAGGTATCCTATAATTTGATTTATAGGATTATATCCTTTTTCAAGTAATGACTCATATACTGAATCTATTGCTTGTGAAACGCTCATTTTTTCTTCTGATATACCTTCAAATTTCATAGTATAATCTAATTCTTTATCCATGTTAAAAACCTCCTTGAGTAAATATTATTTTACTTGTGTTTTAACAACTTCACTTGCATAATTTAATGCTTCTTCAACTTTAGTTATATCAGTTGCACCAGCTTGTGCCATATTAGGTCTTCCTCCACCTTTTCCACCAGCTATCTTTGCAACTTCTCTGACTATATTACCTGAATGTATACCTTTTTCTATAACATCTTTAGTTGCTGTAACTACAAAGCTCACTTTACTATCAGCTATATTTGCTGCTACTACTACACCTGATACTAATTTATCTCTTAAATTATCTGCTACTTCTTTTAATGTGTTAATATCCATATTTTCAAACTTAGTTGCTATTAAATTAACTCCATTTATATCAACTTTTGAGTCAATTATAGAATCTACTGATTGTAAACTCATCTTAGTTTTCACATCATGTAATTCTTTATCTAACTTTTTATTTTCTTCTACTAAGCTCGTTACTCTTTGAGCTAAAGAATCTTCTTTAGTTTTTAAGTTTATAGCAATTTGAGATATTAATGATTCTTTTTCTTTTAAGTATTGATATACTGATTTACCAGTTATAGCTTCTATTCTTCTAACTCCTGCCGCTACTCCACCTTCAGATAATATTTTAAACATTCCTATTTGAGAAGTATTAGTTAAGTGAGTTCCTCCACAAAGTTCTATTGAGAAGTCTCCCATTGAAACAACCCTTACATCATTACCATACTTTTCGCCAAATAAAGCTGTAGCTCCTTTTTCTTTAGCTTTATTTATAGTCATATTTTCAGATTGTATATCTAAAGCTTCTAATATTGCTTCATTTACTTTTTCTTCTATAATTTCTATTTCATCTTTTGTTATAGCCTCAAAATGGGTTACATCAAATCTTAATCTTTCTGGTGTAACTAAAGATCCAGCTTGATTTACATGATCACCTAATACCTCTTTTAATACTTTATGAAGTATATGTGTAGCACTATGGTTTCTAGCAGATGCCATTCTTACTTCTTTATTTACTATTGTATTTAATTTTTCAGAAGTATTTATCATTCCACTTTTAATAGTACAAATATGTTTGATAGTATTATTTGCACCTTTTTTAGTATCTATTACATCTATTATTATATCTTCATTCTTATTTACTAAAAGTCCAGTATCTCCTGCTTGACCTCCACCTTCTGGGTAGAATGTTGTTTTATCTAAAACTATAATAACTTTTTCACCAATAGTAGCAGATTCTACTATTTCATTGTCTTTTACTATAGCTTTTACTATTCCAGAACTTTGTAATTCATTATATCCATTGAATTCACTATTTACTAAAGAATCTATTTTTGATAATGGATCCTCTTTCCAGCTCTCTCCATCCATGTTTCCTCTAGCATTTCTAGCTCTTTCTCTTTGCTTATTCATTTCATCATTAAAAGCAGTTTCATCTATTAAAAGATTCTCTTCTTCTAATATTTCTTTAGTTAAATCTATCGGGAACCCATAAGTATCGTATAATTTAAATGCATTTTCTCCACTTAAAGTATTTTCTCTATTTTTCTTTAAATCTGATATATAAGAAGCTAATATTTCACTTCCTTGGTCAATAGTTTCATTAAATTTTTCTTCTTCTATTCCTATAACTTTTTTGATGTAGCTTTCTTTTTCTACTAATTCTGGGTAAGCTTGCCCACTTACTTTTATAACTTCATCAACTAATTTGAATAAGAAGTTTTCTTTTATTCCTAGTAACTTACCATGACGAGCTGCACGTCTAAGTAGTCTCCTAAGCACATATCCTCTTCCTTCATTTGATGGAAGAACACCATCTGCTACTAAGAAACTTACTGCTCTTATATGATCAGTTATTATTCTTATTGAAGTATCTATTTTATTATCTTTTCCATATTCAACGCCAGCCATTTTTTCAACAGTATTTAATATATGCTTTATAGTATCTACATCAAATATTGTATTAACACCTTGCATTATACAAGCTATTCTTTCAAGTCCCATACCTGTATCTATATTCTTATGTTCTAATTGTCCATAATCTCCATTTTCATCTCTATCAAATTGAGTAAATACATGATTCCAAAATTCTAAATATCTATCACAATCACATCCTGGTTTACAGTCTGGATTATCACATCCATATTCTATCCCTCTATCAAAATGTATTTCTGAACATGGTCCACAAGGCCCTATACCTATTTCCCAAAAGTTATCATCTTTTCCAAGTCTAACTAGTCTTTCTTTAGGGAATCCCATTTCTTTTGCCCATAAATCATATGAATCATCATCTTCTTCGTATACTGTTACCCATATTTTATCTTGAGGTATATTT
>JAVXLU010000042.1:1469-16851 GCA_036646635.1 Romboutsia sp. | reverse complement strand
AGAGTTAGGTATTTGTAAGGATAAAGAGGAAAAACTTTTAGGTGCTCTTAGTTCATACAAAGTATGGAAGCCTAAAGATGGTAGGTATTGTATAGGGTATCATTCAACTAGAAATTATTTTAATCAGTTAAGTAATGAAAAGTTATGCTATCTACATAGATACTAAAATAAAGTAATTAAAGGATAACCCTTCAATTTTGGAGGGTTATCCTTTAATTATTATAATTATACTTTAATTAGTATAATTGTGATATAATTATACTAATTGGTGAAAAACGACAAAAAACGACTAACAGATTAAAATAATATTTATAAAGGTGGATAGTAGATGTTAAAAATAGTGAACCTAATAAATACTCTAATACAAGCAATAGTAATTGGATATATACCATACTATTGTCTTAACAAGGATAAAAGAGTAGAAGAAAAAAGTAATGAAATAAAATTTATAACAAGCATAATAGCAATATTTACAATGATAATTATAATATCTAATACAATTGGAACAACATCAATAGCTTCAATTTCTATGACTATATCATGTATGATAATATTAGCATGTTTTTATAATAGAAACTACGACAAGGCGATAGTAGCATATATAGTAACTGCTTTTATAATGCAAATGAGCTCGATTATACTTGGGAATATACAGTGGTCGTATATACAAAATATAATTCCAATAGAAAGTGTTGAACTCTCTACAATAATATTTATGTATATACCTGTAATGATAATAGAAGGAATAATGATTTTATCTGTTGATAAAATTTATAAGATATATAATCTTATAGCTTCAAAGAAGTATGGATTTACTATAGCTATCATAATAAGTATTTCTTTAGATGTAATATTAACTATTTCATTTATAATTCATGGTAATGAAACTGTATTTTTAAAGAATTTATTTATAATATTTCTGATGGTATTTTTAACTATATTAATTTTATACTTTATCAATACTAAAAATAAGATGGATGAAATAAGTAAGTTAAATCAAGCACTACAAGATAAGAATAATGAGTTAAAAAAAGTAAAACATGATTATGGTTCTCAGATATCATATATTAATGGATTATATATAATGGAACAATATGATAGATTAGGTAATATATTAAAAGGTATTATTAATGGAAATGAATCTGTATCTGATAATATAAAGATACTATCAAGTTCAGATTCGATTATATCGGTTATTGTAAATGCGATAGATTCTAAAGGTATAAATATTATAGTAGATGAGGACTATGATATTTCAAATCTGAATATATCTGAATATGACATTCAAAAGATAATTTCTAATATTGTAAGCAATTCAGTTACAGTTCTTGGTGAGAGTGGTTTGATAGTTATAAAGACTTATAAGATATTTGGCAATGTTTATATAGCTATTAAAAATAATGGTGCTAAGATAGATGATGAGATTATAGATAAGATATTTGAACCAGGATTTACTACTAAAGAAAGAGGTAGTGAAAATGGTTTTGGACTAGCAATAGTAAAAGAACTAGTAAAAGTAAATCAAGGGGAATTAGTAGTTTCAAGTACTGATGATTTTACTGAGTTTAAGATAATATTTAAGATTTAATAAAACAAAATAAAGCTCAATGGAAGAAAGCAACCCTTCAGTTTTGAAGGGTTGTTTATTTATTTAATTGATTTTATTGAAAATTTTACAGATACTCATATAAAGTTCTTTTTTTTGGGAAGGGCTATAATTTTCAGAGTTAAAAAATACATTAGCTAATGCAAGGGTTTCATCACATGGATTAACCTTGATAAATGGACTTCTTTTACTACTAAGTCCTAAAAAATAATTAAAAGATACATTAAAAAATTCACACAAGTCTTTACAAACTCCAATTTCAAGAAGTTCGATATAGTCATTACAAATAATACTAAAATCTACAAAATACCCATAAGTATTATAAAAAATTTGAGAAAACTGTTCAACATCTAAATGTCTCTCAACTATTAATTGCATAAATCTTTGACTAACTTTAATCATATAAATATCCCCCATTTAATTAAAATATAATATTAGTTTGTGACAAGGTTCGGAATGAGTGTTCGCAAAGAACTTTAAAAAAATAGCTACGAAAAAACGCAGCTTAGCCTAGAGTTTTAAAATACATATCGCATAATTCTTTATACATATTATCTTTATCTTTTCGGCTTATATTATTATTTTCAAAATAATTATTAATGATATTTACAGCTTCAGATTGTAAATCAACATTATCATCTGGCTTATCTAAATTTTTATTATTACTTATCCCAACTAAATAATCTATGGAAACGTTAAAATAAAGTGCAAAATCTCTTAAAGCATCAGTTTCTGGTCTTCTTTTATCATTTTCATATTGAGATATAGAGGATTTAGAAAAGGTATAGCCATAAATATTATTAAAATCTTCTGCTAATTCCTGTTGCTTGAGTTTTTTTTCAATTCTTAATTCCTTAAACTTATCACCAAAAGTTTTCATAATTCCACCTCACCATAACTAAATTATAGTATAAAGTTTTCATAATGTAAACTAAAAAATAAAATTTTGGAAAAAGATGTTAAAAATTATTGAAAATAAAATTAAAATGAATTATTATTAAAGTATAGTAAACCTAAAATAAACTTTTGAGCTATAATAAATTCAAAATGAACTTAAAATAAACTCAAAACGAACTTTTATATTAAAATATTCCACCAAAACCATAGAATTTATATATAAAAGGAGATTAAAATGGCATCTTATTTTCATAAAATGAACTCAAAGGTATTGCAGTTTGATTGTAAGGCAGATTATCAGAAGGTTATATTTAATCATTATATAATGAGAAAAAGAAATTTGAATAATATTAAAGGGGAGTTAGCAAAGGATCAGTTTTTAATAAGTATAAGAAGTACAGCTAAAGATTTGAATATATCATCTAGTATGGCTAATAATTTAATAAAAACTTTTGAAAAGCTAAATATAATAGAGCTTGTAAGAAATGGTAGTAAAAATCATAATTATTCAATATATAAATACATGACAACCATAGATGATAAGAAAACACTTCTTAAAACAGTTATAAAAGCAGATTTAAAAACAGTAGAATATAGTGATATCAATGAATTAGACGATAGATATAAAACAGTAGAAAAAACAGATAGTGAAATAGATACAAAAACTACTAATATAGATATTTTAAATAAAAATATAAATATATACAAAAGTGTGGTTGAGTATTTAAACACGAAAACCAATAAAAACTTTAAACCAAATACCAATAAAACTATAACAACAATAGATGCAAGAGTTAATGAAGGATTTAAAATTGAAGATTTTTATAGGGTGATAGATATAAAAAGTAAACAATGGCTAAATACAGAAATGGAGAGATTTCTAAGACCAGCAACGTTATTTAGCAATAAATTTGAGGGGTATCTAAATGAAGAACAAATAAAACAACAAGATACATCAAGCATAAAAGAATGGGAAGTAAACTTTGAATTTTAAGGGAGAAAATGATTTTATATGGCTACTTTAGATGCAATAAATATAGAACAGTCAGTACTTGGGAGTTTGATAATTGATGAGAGTTTATATGATAAAATAGAGCAATTACACGGAGATATGTTTACGGTTGATTTTAATAAGGATATCTTAAATATTATGAAAAATCTACATAAAGAGAATAAAAGTCTTGATATACAAACTATAAAGACGAAGTTAGATGAAAGGGAGTTAGAGGTACAAGTATCATATTTAAGTAATTTAGTAGCTATGAGCCAAAGTTATGCTATTGATACTCATATAGATATATTAAAAGATAAGTATTTAAGACGAAAGATTATAAAAAATTGTACAAGTCTTTTTGAAAGTATTGGTGATGGTAGGGATATTAATCAAAGCTTACATCAATTTGATAGTAAACTTACTAAAATTTTAAAAGATGAAAATGACTATGATGACAGTATGGGTTCTATTTGTGAGAAGTTATTAGCTTTTTTAGAAAAAGATAGTGAAATTGGTATTAGATTTGGGGTTGAGCTATTAGATGAAGTAATAGGAGGGTTATTTAATGGAGAATTGACTACTATTGCAGCTAGAAGTGGTGTTGGTAAGACTGCTCTAGCTCTTCAGATTATGTTAAATGTAGCTAGTCAAAATAAGAAGGTGCTATTTATAAGTAGGGAAATGAGCAATCTTCAAATTTTCATGAGGAATATAACTAAAAAGACTGGTATAGCTACTAAGAAGATGAAGTATAAAGACCTTAATGAAGAAGATTGGAAAAAGATTCTTAGCATTATGGAGAATTTTAATAAAGATAATTTGATTTATATAAATGATAAGATTAGTACTATTGGTGCTATTAAAAGAAGGATTAGGCAGTTAAAACCAGACCTTGTGATTATTGATTACGTTCAGTTACTTAATGCTGAGGGTAATCTACAAAATAGGGAAAGGGAAGTGGCTACTTTATCTAGGGAGCTTAAAAATATTACACTTGATTTTGAGATACCAGTTATTCAGTTAAGTCAGTTAAATGATGAGATGAAAGATTTAAGACCTTGGGGTGAGAGACCTATGAGAGATAGTAAGGCTATATTTCATGATAGCAATAATGTTATATATATTCATGAGCCTGTTGCAGGTGATTTGGAAGAGGCTATTGAGGAAATTGGAAGTGATAGAAATAGTGTGTATGCAGCTAAGAAAAAAGGTATTAAGTTAGTTGATATAATTGTTGCAAAGTGTAGAGATGGAGAAACTAAGTTTAGACATTATTGTTATAATGGTCCGAGATTGCATTTTCAAAATATAAAATATTAGGAGTGAATTAGTATGTATGAAGATGTTAGAATTGAAGATATACCTGAAGACCTTATAGTATTGGTAGAATTTTTGGGTATGGATATATTTATTAAGTTTTGTGAAAAATTTGGAGGGAATCATTTTTATTTACCTAATAAAAAGAGTATTCTTAGATGTAGTCGAAATAGAGAAATTAGAAAAAAATACAATGGTATTAATGGTAAAGAATTAGCTAATAAATATGGAATTAGTGAGATATATTTAAGGACTATTGTTAAAGATATTTGATATATTTTAAAAAGGGTCTGAAAAATCAGACCCTTTTTACATTTCTAGAAAGTTCATTAATACTATCTGTTAACTTAGATAATTTTCCTTCAATTCTTACTAATAGGTACATAGATAGGGCTATTGGAAAACCAACATTAGCTACAAGAG
Organism: Romboutsia sp.; assembly: GCA_036646635.1. Lineage (GTDB taxonomy): Bacteria > Bacillota > Clostridia > Peptostreptococcales > Peptostreptococcaceae > Faecalimicrobium. The sequence goes on along the minus strand of JAVXLU010000042.1, from coordinate 11,614 downwards.
TTTGTAAATTACCTTCCATATAATATACCTAAGATTACAGTACTAAATCATAAGCTTTAGTATCAGTTTCTACAATTCTAGCACCTACTAAAGAAGCAAGACCTTCGCCATTTGGAGCGAATATATCTTTTTCAAGTATAGATTCCATAGCAGTTTTTATTTGAGATTCTGTTAAATTTTCTTTTGGGTTGTCTACTGATATAGATACCTTTTTATCACCAACAGTTTTAAATTGCATTAATAATTTTTTTGTAATTTCCATAATTACTACCTCCTATAATTTTTATTTTATTTTATTATTCAGATATTATTGTATTGTCTATTTTAGCTATTTCCATTAAGTTATTTGATTGAAGTGACTCTATTACAGAAGCTACATCAAATATATTTTGGTCTGTTGCAGTGGCTCTTATATTCCCGTAAGTTCTGCTTTTAACTATTGTTTTACCCTCATTATTTTTACCACAGTCAAACTTCATTTTTAATCCAGCTGGATTCTTAGTTACTACTAAACTCATCTAAACTACCTCCTTTAATTTTTTTAGCAAGTTTATTTCTCTTGCTTATATTTATATAGTACTACCATAGATAAATACGTAGTTAGAATAGATTTTCTCAAGAAATATACTAAAATATGTTTGAATTTATTTTGTTAGAAAGTTTAATTAAAAATATATATCATTATATTAAAGGTAAGTAATGCCAATGGAATAGATAATATAGGAGGAGATAATATGAAATTAAAACATGGTGATGTTTGTGAAAATATGGATGCACTATTTGAACTTGTGGGAGAGGAGAAATTTTTAGAAATTACTAAGCTATATGGTGGAAATAATGTATATATACCAACTTATAAAAGTGCAATTAGGAATAGTAGAAATAGGGAAATTAGGAGAAAATATAATGGTGTTAATACGATTACTTTGGCTAGTGAATATGGTATGAGTAGTAATCAGATTAAAAAAATAGTCAAAAGTTGCGATTATAAATAATAATCCGATAAAATCAGAGCTATTATTGCAAAATACTTCCAATAATAGCGTCTTTTTTTTAGTGAAATATTCTAAATTATTTATAGAGTGGTATAATATATAAATAGAAGATTAAAGCTTTGGAGGAAAAAAATGAATTTATATAATGATATATTAAAAAGGAAAGAGAAAATCTCAGTTGTTGGACTTGGTTATGTTGGGATACCGTTAGCAGTAGAGTTTGCAAAGTATGTTAACGTAATAGGATTTGATATAAATGAAGAAAAAGTTAATTCATATATAGATGGTGTTGATGTAACGAAAGAAGTTGGAGATGATGAGTTAAAAAGGACTACTGTTGAATTTACTTGTGATGAGGCTAGGCTAAGAGAAGCAAAGTTTCATATAGTAGCAGTTCCAACTCCTATAAATAGTGATAAAACTCCAGATTTAAAGCCAGTTATAGGTGCAACTGAAACTGTGGCTAGAAATCTTACGAAGGGGTCAATAATAGTATATGAGTCAACTGTATATCCAGGTACTACTGAGGAAATATGTATACCAATACTTGAGAAGATATCAGGTTTAAAATATGGACAAGATTTCAAGATTGGATATTCTCCAGAAAGAATAAATCCAGGGGATAAGGTTAATAGACTTACAACAATAATAAAAATAGTTTCTGGATGTGATGAAGAAACTTTAGATACAGTTGCAAAGGTTTATGAAATAGTTATAGAAGCTGGTGTGTATAGAGCTGAAAGTATAAAAGTAGCTGAAGCTGCAAAAGTTATAGAAAACTCTCAAAGGGATATAAATATAGCTTTTATGAATGAGCTAGCTATGGTATTTAATAAAATGGATATAGATACTAAAGCAGTATTAAAAGCAGCAGGTACAAAGTGGAACTTCTTAAACTTTACACCAGGTTTAGTAGGTGGACATTGTATAGGAGTAGACCCATATTACTTTATATATAAGGCACAAGAATTGGGATACCATTCTCAGATAATTTTAGCAGGAAGAAAAATAAATGATGGTATGGCTAAGTATGTAGCTGAAAATACTATAAAAAGCCTTATAAAAGCTGAAAAGCAAATTAAGGGAGCAAAGGTTGCTGTAATGGGATTAACTTTTAAGGAAAATTGCCCAGATACTAGAAATACAAAGGTTATAGATATTATAGAAGAATTAAGAGAGTATGGAATAGAAGTTTTAGTATATGACCCTGTTGCAGATGCACAAGAAGCTTTTGAACATTATGATTTAAGTCTTAATTCGATAGATGAGTTAAATAATGTTGATGCAGTAATTTGTGCTGTGGCTCATGATGAACTTAAAAGTATTAGTTTAGATAATATAGAATCTATGTTTAGTGAAGGTTTAAAAGTATTAATTGATATAAAAGGTCTATATAATAAAGAAGATGCTCAAGATAGAGGATTAATATACTGGAGATTATAGTGAGGTAAAGTTATGAAAGTATTACATGTATGTTCGTATTATATAACTTCAAAGCTATATAGAAATTTAATAGAAAATTTAGAAGATAGAGGTATATACAATGATGTGTATATACCTGTTAATTCTGAAGAATTAATAAATAAATTTAGTGGAACTAATACGGATAAAAGTAAATATATTTACTCTAAATGCTTTAATAAGATTGATAGGGTAAGTTTTAGATTAAAAAATAAGAAAATATATGAGGATTTAGTTAATACAATAGATTTAGAAAATATAGATGTATCACATGCCCACTCTTTATTTGTAAATGGATATGTTGCATATAAGTTAAAGAAAGAAAAAAATATAGATTACATAGTTGCAGTAAGGAATACTGACGTTAATACATTCTTTAAAAAGATGATACATCTAAGAAAAATAGGTGTTGAAATAATGAAAAATGCCAAACAGATTATATTTATTTCACCAAAGTATAAGCAATATGTAATAGATACTTATATTCCAAATGATTTAAAGAAGTCAATAGAGGAAAAATCAGTAGTAATTCCTAATGGGATAGATAAGTTTTGGTTTGATAACCTTAATATGAAAGAAAAGATTATTGAAAAAGATAATGTATCATTAATATATGTAGGAAAGCTAGATAAAAACAAGAATTTATATACTTCTATGAAGGCTATTAAAAAGTTAAATGAATTAGGATATAAAGCTACTTTAGATATAGTAGGAAATGGTGATGAATTAGATACTATAACTAATTTAGCTAAGAATGAGTATAAAGATATGATTAAGTTACATGGATATATGAATAAAGAAGATATTATAACTTTATATAGAAAAAGTGATATTTTCATAATGCCTTCAAAGTATGAAACTTTTGGATTAGTATATATAGAAGCAATAAGTCAAGGAGTACCAGTTATATATACTAGAAATCAAGGGTTTGATGGTTATTTTGAAGATGGAAAAGTAGGTTTTAGTGTTAAGTATGATGATGTAGATGAAATAGTTGAAAAAATTATTACTATGATAAATACTAAATGGAATTTAGATAAAATAGAAGATATTCTAAGACAAGATTTTGTATGGGGAAATATCGCTAAAACTTATGATGAAATATATTCAGAAAGGTAAGTCTATGAAAATTTTATATATAGTAAATATGAATGAAAATAATAGAAAAGGATTATTTACTGCGACACATGAAAAGCTCAAGGAAATTGTAAAATCTAGAGAAATAGAAGATTATACGATTTACTGCATACAATTTATAGATGCAGGTCTTATGAAATTTATAAAACATATTAAGCATAGGAGTATAAGAACTAGGGGTAATGATGAATTTATATATGAAGGATTGATATATAAAAAGATTTATATAAGAGTTGGAGTACTTAATAAGGTGGTTGAAAAGTTAAATTTAGATATTTTGAATTTCTTACCTATTCTTATAAAATATAAAAAAGAAATAAATAAATATGACCTTGTAAGTGCGCATTGGGGTTATCCTCATGGAAGAATAGCTTATTTTATAAAAAAAATATTTAATAAACCTTATATAGTTACTTATCATGGAAGTGATGTTCATACTATGCCAGTCAAAAATGCTCATATAAAAAAGCAAGTTATAGAAGTTATGAATAATGCTTATAAAAATATATTTGTAAGTAATAAATTATATCTTGCAGGTAAAAATCTTGGTTATGAAAAGGAAAATTATATAATAACTAAAAATGGAGTAAACTTAGATAAGTTTTATATGATAGATATAGATGAAAAATTTAGTATAAAGAAAGAACTAAACTTAAACGAAAAAGTAATAGGATTTGTAGGAAATTTAAACAATGTTAAAAGAGCGGATAAGTTAGTAGAAATTTTTGATAATATAAAAAATATTAGAGAAAATAATGATATAAGTTTTTTAGTAGTAGGTGATGGTCCTTTAAAATCATCTATTATTAATGAAGCAAAAGAAAGAGAATTAGATACTGTATTTACTGGAAATGTAAGTGTAGATGATGTAAGAAAATATATGAATGTAATGGATATAATGATTTTGCCAAGTAGAAATGAAGGCTTTGGTTGCGTTATAGTAGAAGCTAATGCTTGTGGAACTAGAGTTGTAGCTAGTGATGTAGGTGGAATTTGTGAAGCAATAGAAAGTGAAAGATTCCTTGTAAATGATGAAATGGACTTTGAAATAAGATTTGCAAGTAAAGTATGTGATATTTTAAATGAATCTTATGATAAAAATAAACTAATAAAGAGTGTTGAGTCTAATTTTACATGGAAGATAGTAGCTCAAGATGAAATAAATATCTACAAAGGAGTAAGTTATGAGTAAAGTGGCTAAAGCAACAATTGGGCTTATGATAGTAACTATGTTATCTAAGTGCTTAGGGTTTGGGAGAGAATTAGTTTTAGGTGCTGCTTATGGAGCAACTTCTTATAGTGATGTGTACATAACTGCTATGAATATACCTATTACACTATTTTCTGTTATAGGAACGGGATTAGCAACTACTTTTATACCACTATATTATGAAAATAGAACATTAGGTGGAGAAGAAAAAGGTATAAAATTTATTAATAATACTTTAAATATAGTTTTAGTGCTTGGAACTATAATGGCATTATTAGGAATGATTTTTACAGAGCCTTTAGTAAAAATGTTTGCAATTGGATTTAAGGAAGAAGAATTTAGATTAGCAGTACAGTTTACGAAGATAATGATGTTTGGTGGATTGTTCTTAGCTATTACAAAAATAATGACTTCTTATCTTCAAACTAAAGAAAATTTTATTATACCAGGTCTTGTTGGTATACCTTTTAATATAATAATTATTACGAGTATATTATTAAGCTCAAAAATTAATTTATACATATTACCAATAGGTACATTACTTGCAATGGCAAGTCAGTTTTTATTTCAAATACCTTTTGCATCAAAAAAGGGATACAAGTATAAACCTATATTAAATTTAAAAGATGAATATGTAAAAAAGATGATATGGTTAGTAGGTCCTGTATTTATTGGAGTTTTTGTAAATCAAATGAATACAGTAGTAGATAGAACCTTAGCATCAACACTTGTTGAAGGTAGTATATCTGCACTTAATTATGCTAATAGATTAAATGGTTTTGTCATGGGGTTATTTATAGCTACTTTAGGGGCAGTTATATATCCTATGCTTTCTAAATTATCTTCAGAAAATAATAGTGAGAAGTTTACAGAATCAGTAGTAAGTAGCGTAAATAGTGTTATTTTATTAGTTTTACCTATATCAGTAGGGGCTATGACACTTGCTACGCCAATAGTCAAATTACTTTTTGAAAGAGGAGCTTTTGATGAAAGAGCAACACAAATGACATCTATTGCACTTGTATTTTATTCAATAGGTATGGTTGCATTTGGTCTTAGAGATATATTAGGTAAAGTGTTTTATTCTCTTCAAGATACGAAGACACCTATGATAAATGGTGCTATTGCAATGAGTATGAATATAATATTTAACTTAGCAGTAGTTAGATTTATGGGACATGCTGGTCTTGCTTTTGCAACAAGTATGTCAGCTCTTATATGTACAGTTTTATTATTTAGTAGTTTAAAAAAGAAGATTGGATATTTTGGACAAGATAGAATAATAAAATCAACATTAAAATCATTAGTTGCAGCAATTATTATGGGAGTAGCGGCTTTAATATCTAATAAATTACTTAGTAATTTGTTAGGAATAAGCTTTATGTCTAATCTAATAAGTCTATTTGGAGCAATATTTGTTGGAGTAGTAGTCTATGGAGTGTTAGTTACAATATTAAAGGTTGATGAAATAAAGATATTAACTAATTTGATAAGAAGAAAACTTAAAAAATAAAACTGAATGGGATAAACATTTAAGTTTAGCTAAAGATAAGTTAAAAGAAGTTTACTTTGAGGTATATTAAATTTAAAAAGAATCGTTCGTATGAAAACGAACGATTCTTTTTGTGTGAGAAATACTTAAAAAGAGATGTGTTCTATTTTAAGTACTATTAATTGTACAATACTTGACGAAAAATGTCTACTAAAAAACAAAAATGGAACAATTGTTGATAAAATTAAGGTATAATAAAGTATGTAATATATTTAAGGAGGGGTAAAGAATATGTCAGTACTAGACAGAATAATAAACAAGTCAGATGAAACTGAAATTAAAACATTAAATAAAATAGTAGATGCTATTGATAATATAGAAATAGATATACAAAAACTTAATGATGATGAATTAAAAAATATGACTAATATATTTAAAGAAAGATTAGCTAAAGGGGAATCTTTAGATGATATATTAGTAGAAGCTTTTGCAGTAGTAAGGGAAGCTTGTAAAAGAGTACTAGGTATGAGACAGTATAGAGTACAACTTATAGGTGGTTTAGTACTTCACCAAGGTAAAATTGCTGAAATGAGAACTGGTGAAGGTAAAACTTTAGTAGCAGTAGCTCCAGTTTATTTAAACTCATTATCAGAAAAAGGTGTACACGTTGTAACTGTAAATGATTACTTAGCAAAGCGTGATAAAGAATTAATGCAACCTGTGTATGAATTTTTAGGTATGTCTGTAGGGGTTATAGTACATGGCCAAGATTCAATACAAAGAAAAGCACAATATGATTGTGATATAATATATGGAACAAATAATGAGTATGGTTTTGATTATCTAAGAGATAATATGGTAACTAAAAATGAAGATAAGGTTCAAAGGGAATTAAACTTTGCAATAGTAGATGAGGTTGACTCAATACTTATAGATGAAGCTAGAACACCTCTTATAATATCAGGTACAGGAGAAGAAAGTACAAAACTTTATGATATTGCAAATGTGTTTGTAGAAAGTTTAGTTAATGAAGATATAGATATAGATGAAAAGGAAAATACAATTGCTCTTACAGAAGAAGGGCTTAAAAAGTGTGAAACTTTCTTTGGAATTGAAAATATAACGCATATAGATAATATAGAAATATATCACCATATAAATCAAGCTTTAAGAGCTAATAAATTAATGGAAAAAGATGTAGACTATGTAGTTAAGAATAATGAAATAATGATAGTAGATGAATTTACAGGAAGAATAATGGACGGAAGAAGATACTCAGATGGTCTTCATCAAGCAATAGAAGCTAAGGAAAAGGTTGAAATACAAAGGGAATCAAAAACTTTAGCAACTGTAACTTTCCAAAACTTCTTTAGAATGTATTCTAAATTATCAGGAATGACTGGTACTGCAAAAACTGAAGAAGCAGAGTTTCAATCAACATATAATATAAATGTAGTTACAATACCTACAAATAGACCTATATTAAGGGCTGACTTAAATGACTTAGTATTTAGAACTGAAGAAGAAAAATACGAAGCAGTTGTAAAAGAGATAGCTAGATTAAATAAAACAAGACAACCTATTTTAGTAGGTACAGTTTCAATAGACAAGTCAGAATATTTATCTGAAATGTTAGCTAAAGAAGGTATAAAGCATGAAGTATTAAATGCTAAAAATCACTCAAGCGAAGCTGATATAGTTAAAAAAGCTGGTAAATTAGATTCAGTAACTATTGCAACTAATATGGCTGGGCGTGGTACTGATATATCTTTAGGTGATGGAGATTTAATCGAAGAAGATGAAGTAAAACAACTAGGTGGACTATATGTAATAGGAACAGAAAAGCATGAAACTAGAAGAATAGATAACCAATTAAGAGGACGTTCTGGTCGTCAAGGTGACCCTGGTACTTCAAGATTCTTTGTTAGTTTAGAAGATGAAGTTATAAAATTATATGGTGGAAGTAGTATAGAAAAAATAGCTAAAAAAATTAAAGTTGAAGAAGGTAAACCTCTAGAAAATAAAAACCTATTAAAGTCAGTAGAAAGAGCTCAAAGAGGAATAGAAGGACGTAACTTTGAAATAAGAAAAAATGTAATAAAGTATGATGATATAATAAATGAACAAAGAAAAGTTATCTATGCTGAAAGAAATAGAGTATTAGATGGAGAAAATATAGAAGATGAAATCCAAAATATAGTTAAAAGAGTTATACAAGATACTGCTGATAAGTACCTAGCTAAAGACAAAGATTATTATGGATACTTAAAGAGTTTATATAATAACTTTATGCCAGAAAATACTTTATTAATACCAGATATGGATAAGAAAAGCTTAGATGAAATAGTAGAGTATACTTATGATTTATCAAAGAGGGTATATGATTTTAAGAAGATAATATCTGGAATTGAAGAGCTTAAAGTTTTAGAAAAAAGAGTACTATTAGAGGTTGTAGATTCTCATTGGATTGACCATATAGATGCAATGGACCAGTTAAGACAATGTATAGGACTTTCAGCAATAGGACAAAAAGACCCTGTTAAGGAATATACTATACAAGGATACGAAATGTTTGAAGAGTTAAATGATACTATAAGAAGAGAAACTGTTAAATATTTATATAAATTTAATTAAATGAAAAGCAAAAGGCCTTGGATAGAATCCAAGGCCTTTTAATGTGAGAAATACGGAATAAGAGATGTTAGAAATTTCTTAATTCCTTAATAAGATTATACTATAAGCATATGAAAAAGTCGAGTAATTATGACTATTGAAATTATAAAAATTTACAAAATTGTAACTATTAAGTTTAAAATATATTATAAAAAATATTAAAAATTTATAAAATTGGATTAATTATACGAATATAATATAGATGTATTTTAAGTTGCTAAAAAATTAAAAAAGTAGTAAATGAAGAAAAGTCGTAATTTAGAAAAAAATGTAACAATTTGTATTATAGATAAACTTTTATAATGAAAAAGATGATATAATAAAGATAATAAGACAATTTAAAATTAAAATTATAAAAATCGATAAAAAAACATCTTTTGTTAGGAATTATTAAATAATAAATTTATAATTTTAAAAAATACATAAATCTTGTTAGTTAAAAAATTAATATATATATATATAATTAGTTTAAATTTAAAAATATGCGGAGGAATACAATGAAATTACCAAATAAAATAGCAGCTTTACTTACAGTTACACTAGTTGTAGGTAGTGGAGTAGGAAATTTAGCAACAGCAGATGCAGCACAAGGTGTATCAAGTGAAACGTTAGTAGGAAAAGGAAGATGGGAAACAGCAATAGAAATAAGTAAAAAAGGATGGAGTTCATCTAAAGAAGCTATAATAGTAAATGATAGTTCATTAGCTGATGCATTAACTGCAACACCTTTTGCAGAAGCTAAAAATGCACCAATACTTTTAACTCAAAAAAATAAATTAGATGAAAGAACAAAAGCAGAATTGAAAAGATTAGGTGTAACAAAAGTATACTTAATAGGTGGAGAGAATGCATTAAATAAATCAGTAGAAAATACATTAAAATCAGAAAAAATATCAACTGAGAGAATATATGGTAATACTAGATATGAAACTTCATTAGAAATAGCTAAAAAATTAGATGGAATAAAAGACATATCTGAAATAGCAGTAGTAAATGGAGATAAGGGAATAGTAGATGCAATAAGTATAGCTCCAGTTGCAGCAGATAAAGATATGCCAATAATACTTTCAAATCCAAGTGAAGGAACAAAAGTAGCTGATTCATTTATAAAATCAGAAGATATAAAAACTTCTTATGTTGTAGGTGGAAAAAGTGCAGTATCTCAATCAGTAGAATC
>JAVXLU010000042.1:0-1459 GCA_036646635.1 Romboutsia sp. | reverse complement strand
ATGCAACAAGATTAGAAGGAAGTAATAGAAATGAGACAAATGCAAAAGTTATAGAAACATTCTATACTGAAAAAGAATTAAAAAATGCTTATATAGCTAAAGATGGTATAGCTAAATCAGATGAACTAATAGATGGACTAGCAGTTGGAGTACTTGCTGCTAAAAATGATTCACCAGTTATATTAGTTAGAAATAAATTAAATGAAAAGCAAAAAGATGTACTTAATACTAAATCTTTCAAAACTATAACTCAAGTTGGTGGGGGAAGTAATAAAGCAGGATTTGAACAATTAAAAACTATGCAAGGTGTAACTACATATAATGTAAAAACCGTAGCAGAATTAAATGAAGCTATGGTTAAATGTGATGCAAATGATGTTATAAATATGGGACAAGCAGTAAGCTCATCTATAAATGAAGAAATACTTATAAATACTAAGAAAGCAATAGTTATTAATTTATTTGGAAATTATAACAAGGCTATAACAATAAGTGCACCAAATGCTAATATAGTAAATAAAGGTACTATAAATAGATTAGTAGTAACTAATACTGCTGGTGCAAGTATAGAAAATACTAGTGGAGCAACTATAAGTAATGTAGAAGTTCAAGGAAGTGCTAGTAATGTAGATATAGTTAATAATGGTACTGTAACTAATATAAAAAATGATGCAACAGGAACTACTATAAATAATAGTGGTAGTATAACTAATAAACCAACAGGAAGTCAAACACCAAGTGTAGAAGGTAATAGACCAGGAGGTTCAACTTCAGGTGGAGGTAGATCAACTGGAGGTAATCCATCAGTTGATAATCAAGCACCAAAAGTAAGAACAAGTGAGTTAAAAGGAAATAAAATAGAGTTAGTATTTAATGAAAATATAAAAGGGTCATTAACAAAAGAATTATTTGAAGTTAAAGATGCTTTAAAAGTAGTAGAAGTAGAAAAAGTTTCATTAGAAGGAAATAAAGTAGAGATAGAATTAGCAAAAACATTTGCAGCAGGATCATCAGATATATCAGTTGAATATGCAGGAGATGCTATATCAGATAATGCAGGAAATAAAGTAGCAGAATTTAAAATAGAAGCATCAAATGTAGCTATGAACATGAATATGGCTGGAAAATCTAAATTAGATAGAGGATCAAATTCTACTTATGTAGTAAAGCATAATGATAATACGGATGTAGAAAATGTAGTATGGAGTGTAGAAGGTTCAAGTCAAGATAATTCAACACACGGAGTAACAATAAATGCAGATGGATTATTAACAGTAGCAAGCGATGCAAAAGCTAAAAGTGTAGAAGTAGTAGCAGTAGCTCAAAACGATGGAAAAACATATGTAGCTAAGAAATTCGTAAGCATACAAGGAGAAATAGTTATACCAGATACTCAAGCACCAGAAGTAAGAACAAGTGAGTTAAAAGGAAATAAAATAGAGTTAGTATTTAATGAAAA
>JAVXLU010000041.1:0-17089 GCA_036646635.1 Romboutsia sp. | reverse complement strand
CAAGTTGTAATCCTATTATATATGAAGGTGGTATTCCTGTATTTATAGATTCAGATCCTAAAAGTTGGAATATGTCACCGAAAGCATTAAGAGATGCTTTTGAATTTTATACTGAAATTGGAACAGTACCTAAAGGCGTTATAGTTGTAAATCTTTATGGTCAAAGTGCAGATATGGATGCTATAAAAGAAATTTGTGATGAATATGGAGCTGATATAATAGAAGATGCGGCAGAAAGTCTAGGTGCAACTTATAAAGGGAAAATGAGTGGAACACTCGGACGATTTGGTATCTATTCATTTAATGGAAATAAAATAATAACAACTTCTGGTGGTGGAATGCTTATATCAAATAATAAAGATGATATAAAAAAAGCAAGATTCTGGTCTACACAATCTAGAGAGGATGCATTATATTATCAGCATAAAGAACTTGGATACAATTATAGAATGAGTAATTTAATAGCAGGTGTTGGAAGAGGTCAGTTAAAGGTCTTAGGTAAAAGAATTGAAAAAAAGAGGTTGATATATAAAATATATGAGGAAGCATTTAAAGATATAGAAGAAATAGAAATGATGCCAATGTGTGATTATGGAAAGAGTAATTGTTGGCTAACGGCTTTAACTATAAAAAGAGGTTCTAAGGTTAAACCAGTAGATATCCTAATAGAAATGGGAAAAAATAATATAGAAGCAAGGCATGTATGGAAGCCAATGCAATTACAACCTTATTTTAAAAAATATAGATTCTTTAATCATTACGAGGAAGGGTTAAGTGTAAGTGAAGATATATTCAAAAGAGGCATATGTTTAGCATCAGATACTAAAATGACAGTAGAAGATTTAGACAGAGTAATAACAGTAATTAGAAATATGTTTAAGTAGGTAGAGGTTATGATTATAAAAAGAATAGCAGATATAATTATTTCATTAATAGGACTTATAGTATTATTACCAATTTTATTAATCGTATCTATACTTGTTTATTTAAAATTAGGAAGCCCAATATTTTTTGTTCAAGAAAGAGTTGGTAAAGATAATAAAATATTTAAGATGATAAAGTTTAGAACTATGAAAGATATAACGGATAAAAGTGGAAATTTATTATCTGACAATGAGAGGTTAACTAATTTTGGTAAGAAGTTAAGAAGTCTTAGTATAGACGAGCTTCCAGAGCTTATAAATATATTAAAAGGGGATATGAGTTTAATTGGTCCAAGGCCTCTTTTGGTAGAATATTTGGAAATTTATAATGAAGATCAGATTAAAAGACATAATATGAAACCTGGATTAACAGGTTGGGCACAGATAAATGGAAGAAACTCAATAAATTGGAGTGAAAAATTTAAATTAGATGTTTGGTATATAGAAAATTGGAGATTAAAGTTAGATATAAAAATATTTTTTATGACAATAAAAACAGTCATAAAAAAAGAAGGAATAAACTATGATGATAGTATTACCATGGAATACTTTAATGGAAGTAACTAAGGAGGTACACTAATGGGTGAAAAATTGATTGATATATCGGAAATATTTAGTCTATTTAAAAAGAAATTTTGGATAATAATTATGGTAACAATAATAACTACAGGGCTTACAGTTTATAAGGCTTCAAAAATGGTATCGAGATATCAAGGTTCAATGACAATATTTATTGGTAAAAGTGATAATATTTTAGATTATTATGAAGAAAAGGAAATATTATATTATAGCGAATTTATGAATATATTTAATGAAGTTATTAGGACTAATGGATTCTTAGATGATTCTCTACAAAAAAATAGTATTAATAAAAGTTCTGATGAGGTTAGTTCAGGTATAAGTATTACAGCGTCAGAAAAATCACCTATATTTAAGATAAGCTATACGAGTTTTAAAAATGAGAAAATAGAAGACATATTAAATATGATATCTAATGAGTTTTCAAGTTATATACAAAGTATAGTTCCAGAAACAAAACCTAAAGTTATAGATGAGGCTAGAGTAGCTACTATTACACCAAATAAAAGTAAGCTTATAATAGTTGGGTTTGGAATCGGATTAATACTTTCAATAGGTTTAATTTTTGTTTTAGATTATTTAGATGATACTGTAAAGAGCAAAGATAGATTAGAAAAAATACTTCCTATACCAGCAATTGGTGAAATACCTAAACATGAAAAGATATTTAGGGAGGAGTAGATAACTATGTTTATATATGATAAGTTACCAAAATCAATATCTGCAGAAGCATATAATTCTATAAGGACAAGCATAAAATATTCATCTATAGATAAGCCTATAAAAACAATAGTTGTAACAAGTTCGGTGCCTGGTGAAGGAAAATCAACAGTAGCTGGGAATATTGCAATTAGTTTAAGTAAAAATGGAAGTAGAGTGCTAATTATAGATTGTGATTTAAGAAGACCAACATTACATAGAAAGTTTAAAATTTCTAATCAAAAAGGGTTAACAGATTATCTAATAGATAAGTGCGATATAGAAAAAGTAACACAGAGCTATAGCAGTAAGTTGTTTATAATTACAGCAGGTTCAATTCCAACAAATCCATCAGAGATAATAGGGTCTAAAACTATGGAATTATTTATAGAGGATATATATATAAATTATGACTATATTATTTTAGATACACCACCATTGTTAGCTGTTACTGATGCTCAGCTATTAGCTGGTAAAAATGATGCAACTTTGTTAGTAGTTAGATATGGAAAAACTAAAGAAAAGTTAATTATGAAAGCATATAAAGAGTTAACTAAGGTTAAAGCAAATGTAATAGGAAGTATCTTAAATGGATATGAGACAAAAGGAATAGGCGAATACTATAACTATTACGATAAAGGAGATAATAAAAAAATTATAAAAGAGATAAAAATAAGAATTTGAAATAAGTATTTAGGGGTTAAGGGGGATATTAGCAATGGATAATCTAATTATTATAGGAGCAGGAGGTGTTGGAAAAGAAGTATCTTTAATAGTGCAACAGTTAAATTATTTAGAACCAACTTGGAACTTAGTGGGTTTTGTTGATGATAATATTGATAGCTGGGAAAAAACAATTAATGGATATTCAGTTATAGGTGGAGTTGAAACATTAAACTTTTATAATGAGGATTGTTATGTAGTAATTGCAATTGCAAATTATAGCGTTAAAAAATCAATTGTAGAAAAATTAAATAATAGATTTAAGTTTGCAACAATAATTAATCCTAAAGTTTGGATACATGATTTTATGACCGTTGGGGAAGGTTCAATAATTTATGAAGGAGCAATTATCACATCAAATGTAGAAATTGGAAAACATGTAATTATAAGTCCAAAATGCGGAATAGGACATGATTCGGTTATAAAAGATTACAGTTCTTTATTATGGAATGTAAATATATCTGGTGCAGACACTATAGAAGAAGGAGTTCTTATAGGGTCGGGAGCAACAGTTATACAAAATAAAGTTATAGGAAAAGGTTCTACAGTAGGGGCAGGTTCAGTTGTTATTGATGACATACCAAGTGGAGCAACAGTAGTTGGAGTTCCAGGAAAAGTTATTAAAATAGATGAAATATTATATAAATCTATAAAAACTACTTTACAAAAAGAAAGAGGGATAATATGAAAAAGATACTTTATGTAACAACAGTTAGTAGAACAATAAATGCTTTTTTAATACCTCATATAGAAATGTTAATAAGTAAAGGTTATAAGGTAGATTGTGCATGTTCAACTGATAAATCAATTGATAAAAGACTATTATCTAAAGGTGTGAAAATATATGAAGTTCCATTTTCAAGAAATCCTTTAGGTAAAGGGAACTTTAAAGCTTATAGAAGGTTATTAGACATTCAAAGAATAAATAACTACGATATTATACATCTTCACACACCAATAGCATCTATATGTGGAAGGCTTATAAAAAACACCTTTGAAAATGTGAAAATTATATATACAGCTCATGGATATCATTTTTTGCAGGGTGGATCAAAAGTAGGCTGGGGATTATATTACCCAATAGAAAAAGTAATGGCAAAGCTAACAGATGTAACTATAAATATAAATAGGGAAGATTATGAAATAACTAAAAACAAGTTAAGACCCAAAAAATGTTATTTAGTTAATGGAGTAGGTTTAAATTTAGACGATTATAAGCAAATACCACAAGAAGAAATAATGTTAAAGAAAAAACAATTAGGGTTAAGAGAAGAGGATTTTGTAGTAATAATGATTGCAGAACTTAATGAAAATAAAAATCAAATACAACTTTTAAAAGCAATGGAGCTTTTAAAAGATAAATATCCAAGTGTAAAAGCTATAAGCGTAGGAGAAGGTTCTAAATTAGATGAACTTAAAGAAGAAGCAAAAGCAAGAGGAATAGAAAATAATATAACATTCTTAGGATTTAGAGAAGATATAAATGAACTTATAAATATATCAGATATAGGAGTGTTACTTTCATATAGAGAAGGATTACCAAGAAATATAATGGAACTTATGGCAAATGGAAGAAAGGTAATAGCAACCAATATTAGAGGTTGTAAAGATATAGTATGGAATGGAAATGTAGGAACACTAGTTAATGTAGGAGATTATAAAGAAACAGCAAATGCTATAGAAAAATATTTCCTGGAAAATAATAAGACATTTAAGGTTCCAGATGAAATAAAAGAATATGATGTTAAAAATATAGTAGAAAAACTAAGTGAAGTTTATGAAGAAATAGAATGGGCTGATAGACCTGGAATGTCTAGAAGACTTGCAGAATTTCATGAAGGGATATAAGTATTATGCAGGATAATTTAATTTCTAAAAATAAAAGTTTATCATTAAAGTTTGTAGCTGTGATATTAATGATATTATTTCATACATTTGCATTTCCCGACAGAATAAAAGATGTCGAGTATATTTCTTTATTAAAAATAAACGGACAAGCAATTGAGTTTTATATAGCTAAACTTGGAATTATATGTGTTGGAATGTTTACATTTTTAAGTGGATATGGATTATACGTATCTTATAATAAAAATGTCACATATAAAGGTGTTTTAAAAAGAATATATAATATTTATTTAAATTATTGGGTAGTATTTATTATATTTATACCTATAGGATTATATATGAATAGGTATGTATTTAACTTAAAGCAATTTATAATGAATTTTATTGGTATAAGTGATTCATATAATGGAGAATGGTGGTTTTTAAGATTATATATTATGTTATTAATTATGTATCCACTTATTATAAAAATAACGAAAAAATTAGATAAATATATTATTTTAAGTATATCATTGTTGGTTAATATAATTGGACTTATATTAAGTAAAATATTTATATTGATGGGGGTTAAATCTATTATTATTAATTTAGTAGTAATATTTTTACGTGGACAATTTTTATTTATACTAGGAATTATAATAGCCAAATACGGTATTTATACAAAATTAAAAAATAAAATAGGATTGAGTAAAAAAGGATATTACATTTTTCTAACATTTATATTAGTTGTTACAAGTTTAATAATAGAAGTTCAGGTTATAGATGAAGTTGCAAAATTAATATTAGTGCCAATAATTATATTTATTTTAGCAAATATAATATCTGAAAATAGTATATTAAGTAAGCTTGGTAAACATTCAACAAATATGTGGTTAACTCATTCATTTTTTTGCTATTATTTATTTCAAGAAATTACATTTATTATGAAATACTCAATAGTAATAATAATACAATTAATTTTTATAACAATTATAGTGTCTATTATAGTTAATAAATTTTTAAAATTTATTAAAATTTATTAAACGTAATTAATATAACAATATATATTAGATAAATCAATAATGAAAATATATGAGTATTATTTTGGAGGATTTAATAATAATGGTGAATAAAAAAATAAAAGTTTTACAAGTAGTTCATGGTTTAGCACCAGGTGGAATAGAAGCATTTTTATTAAATATAATTGAGAATATAGACAGGGATAAAATAGAAATAAGTTTTGCAGTTGCAGCAATGGGAAAACAATTTCATGAGGAGAGAGTAACAGCTCTGGGAATAAGAGTTTATCATACAAGTGATTTAAATGGTATTAAAAATATAATAATTCATTTTTTAAAATTAGTTAAGTTAATTAAATTGGAAGGAGAATTTGATGTAGTTCATAGTCATATTGACTTTTTTAATGGTATAAATTTATTAGCAGCATTTATTGCAGGGGTTCCAAATAGAATATCACATTCTCATAACACAAATAGTGCACATGCAAAAAATGTAGGAGCAACTATATCAATAAGGATGTATAGAAAGGTCATGAGGAGCCTAATAAATATACTTTCTACTAAAAACCTTGGATGTTCAAGTGAAGCTAATATTTATATGTATGGTAAAAAAAACACTAATAAAAATGGTAATAATGTTATATTTAATGGTATAAACTTGGAAAAATTTAGTAAGATAAATGAAGAAATAAAAGATTTTAAGATAGATGAGAGTAAAATTAATTTTATTACAATAGGAAGGATGTGTGAACAAAAAAACAGCTTATTTATTGTGAAAATAGTTAATGAGTTAAGTAAAGTACAAAATAATATACATCTATTTTGGATAGGAAAAGGGCCGCAAGAAGGTGAAATTAAAAAAATGATTGAGGAATACGGAATAGAAGATAAAATTACATTACTTGGGAATAGGACGGATGTTAATTGTATATTAAATAAAATGAATTTTATGTTATTTCCATCTAAATGGGAAGGATTACCTGTAACCTTAGTAGAAGCGCAAGCATCTAAGGTACCATGTTTTATATCGAATAAAATAACAGATGAAGTAAATATAGGATTATGCACAGCATTATCAATTGAAGAGAATGAAAAAATATGGGCAAATAACATATTTAAGTATATAAAAAATAAAAATTATAATAAAAAAATTGATAGTAAAATATTAGATAAATTTGACATAAAAAATGTTTGTAGGATAATTGAGAATATTTATTTGAAAGTATAGATATCAATAAAATATTAAAGATGATATAAGGAGAATGTAGTGAGTAATCCTAAGGTAAGTATAGTAGTTCCTGTATATAATGTTGAAGATTACATATGCAGGTGTATAGATAGTTTAATAAATCAAACTTTTAAAGAAATAGAAATAATAGTTATAAATGATGGGTCGTTCGATAAAAGTTCAGAAATTTTGAATGAATATGCAAGTAATTATAAAATGATAAAAGTTATAGATCAAAATAACTCAGGAGTATCACACTGTAGGAATGTTGGAATAAGTGTAGCTATAGGTGAGTTTATAGTATTTGTTGATAGTGATGATTGGATAGATAAAGACATGATAAAAATTATGTATGAGAAAGCTAAGGTAGAAAATATTGATTTAGTTATGTGTACATATATAAGAGAATTTGGAAATTATTCTAAGGAGAAAAAATTTAGTATCCCACAGATAACTATGTATGAAGGGGAAGAGGTTAAATTAGAATTACTTAGAAAGTTGGTAGGACCTATAGGTGAAGAACTTGTAAATCCAGAATATCTAGATGCGTTAGGAACTGTATGGGCAAAGATGTATAAGCTTTCAATATTAAAAGATAATGAATTAGAATTTGTAGATTTAAAAATTATAGGTTCAGGTGAAGATACGCTATTTAATATATATGCTTTTAATTATATTAATAAGGCTATTTTAATAAATATACCAATGTATCATTATTGGAAAAATAATAAAGATTCAATAACATCTAGATATATTAAAAATTTTAAAGAAAAAAGAAAAATATACTTTGAATATATAAAAAAAGCTCTTAAAGACAATAATCTAAATGAAGATTTTAAAAAGGCATTAAATAATAGAATAGCAATTTCAGTATTGGGAATGGGTATTATTGAATGTAGTGATGGAAATAATATTTCAACTTTAGATAAGATTAAAAATATAGAAAAAATTTTAAATGAAAATTATATTGTGGAAGCGTACACAGGATTGGAAATAAAATATTTCCCAATACATTGGAAAATATTTTATTTCTTCAATAAAAAGAAATTAGCATTACTTTCATTTATGGTTATAAGTATCATTGAATTAATTAGAAAAAAATAGATGGTTTGAATGGAGAGGTGCAAATGGAACCAATAAGAATATTACAAGTTGTGACTATAATGAATCGTGGTGGATTAGAAACAATGATTATGAATTATTATAGAAAATTAGATAGGAATAAAATACAATTTGATTTCATGACTAATAGAACAGAACGAGGAGATTATGATGATGAAATAGAGGGATTAGGTGGGAATATATATAGAATGTCGCCTATAAAACCAGGGAATTATAGACGATACTTCAAAGAATTAGATAGTTTTTTTGGAGCACATAAAGAGTATAATGTGGTTCATTCACATATAAATGAGAATAGTGGATTTGTTTTAAGGGCTGCTAAAAAAGTTAATATACAATGTAGAATAGCACATAGCCATTTGTCAGATCTAAAATTAGATTATAAATATCCTTTTAGAATATATGGAAGATTGTATTTAAAAAGAAACACCAATAAATATTTTACTTGTTCTGAAAGAGCTGGAAAATGGTTGTTTGGTGAAAAAGTTTCAGCAGAAGGAAAAATAGTGACTTTGAAGAATGCTGTTGATACTGAAAAATTTATTCCGAATGATGTAATTAGAAATAAAATGAGAAAAAAATTAGGCGTAGAAAATAAAAAGGTTATAGGACATGTTGGTAGATTTAATCCCCAGAAGAATCATAGTTTATTAATTGATATATTTAATGAATTAAATAAGCTTGATAATGATACAGTATTAATACTTATTGGTGATGGATATTTAAAAGAAACTATAGAGAAAAAAGTATCAGAATTAACCCTTAATGATAAGGTTAAATTTTTAGGTATAAGAGATGATATTTCGGAATTAATGCAAGCTATGGATTTATTTCTTTTTCCATCGTTATATGAAGGATTAGCAGTAGTTTTAGTAGAGGCACAGGCTGCAGGTCTAAAATGCATAACATCAACAGGTGTTACAGGAGAGAGTAATATTACTGGAAATGTAGAGTTCATTGATTTAAAAGAAAATTCAAGTTTTTGGGCTAATAAAATAATTAATACTGATACTATAAAGAAAAATTTAAAGAAAAAGATAGTAGAAAAAGGCTATGATTCAACTACAAATGTAAAGTGGTTAAGTGATTTTTACACTGAAAATCACAGATGCAAGGGGGCTGTTAGATGAAAACATTAACGGTTTTTACACCAACTTATAATAGAGCATATATATTAAAAAAATGCTATGACAGTCTTAAAAATCAAACTTCTAAAGATTTTATTTGGTTAATTATTGATGATGGATCAAGTGATAATACAAAAGAGGTTGTAAAAGTGTGGATTGATGAAGGAATTGTAGAAATAAGATATTATTATCAAGAAAATAAGGGAATGCATGGAGCACATAATACTGCTTATTCCTTAATTAATACTGAAATAAACACATGTATTGATTCAGATGATTATATGCCATTAGATGCAGTTAAAAAAATAGTTGAGTTTTGGAATATTAATAAAAAAGACTATTTAGCTGGTTTTGCAGCTTTAGATTCATATGATAATGGACAAGTTATAGGTAGCAAATTTCCGAAAGGATTAGAAGAAACGACTTACTTTGATATGTACCATTTAAATGGAATTAAAGGTGATAAAAAGCTTATATATAAAACAGAATTAACTAAAAAGTATCCTTATCCAATATTTGAGGGTGAAAAATATGTAAGCTTAGCATATAAATATGCAAAATTAGATGAGGAATACAAAATAACATTAATGAATGAAGTAGTATGTATAGTTGAATATTTACAAGATGGATCATCAAAAAACATGTTAAGACAATATAGAAAAAATCCTAAAGGTTTTGCTTTTATAAGACTAGAAAATTTGAAAAATCCAAAATCAAAATTAAGTTTCAAATTTAAGGAATGTGTACATTATGTATCAAGTAGCATAATGGCAAGAGATAAGAAATTTTTATCAAAAACGCCTTTAAAGATTATGACAATAATAGCAATGCCAATAGGAATTATATTATACACTTATATAATGAAAAAAACTAAAGAAGCATAAATAGAATAAGCTAAGAAAGGAAAGGCCTTATGACTATATTTTATTTAACATTAACTTTTAGCTATATATTTTATTTTATGGCAAGGATATCATATGAAAAAGATTATAAAATTATTGGCGTATTTTGGAGCATATTAGTAATAACAATACTGGTTTTAACTTCAGGATTAAGAAGTGGGATAGGAGATACAAGTGCTTACAAGCATTCTTTTGATTTACTTGTGCAAGACCCAACATCATTTAGATTAGAAGGAGATTTTGCATTAGGCTTATTAAGTCTATTATTAATGAAGATATCTACAGATCCACAAATATTAATTTTTACTACTGCATTAATAACTAATTTATTTAATGTAGCAGTTTTTAATAAATATAGAAGTTATTTAGAACTTCAAGTTTATATGTATATTACATCAGGATATTATATTGTAACAATGAATGGAATAAGGCAATGCTTAGCAGCTGCAATTATCTTCATATGCACTAAACTTATTATAGAAGGTAAATTTAAAACATATTGTATTTGTATATTATTTATAGCTACAATACATGGATCAGCCATAATTATGATTCCTTTATATTTTATAGTAAGGCAAGAAGCATGGTCGAAAAAAATGTTAATCTTAATGATTCTAGCAAGCCTAGGAGTACTTTTATACGAAGTAATAAGTCCCATAATTTTTAAAGCACTAGAAAATACTCAGTATGCACATTACTCAGAGTTTGATGAAGGTGGGTCTAGTGTTATGAGAACTATTGTTAATGCTGTTCCTGTTATTTTAGCTTATTTAAAGAGAAAAGAACTTAAGGAAAAATGGAATAATAGCAATATATTTGTAAATATATCAATAATCAATCTTGTTTTTGTAGCTTTTGGAATGTTTAATTGGATATTTAATAGATTTACAATATATTTTCAATTATATAATTTTATATTAATACCATATATTTTAAAAAACTGCACAGAAGGAAAAGAAAAAAGGTTATTTTACTTTGGATTTATTGTATGTTACTTTATATTCTTTTATAGAGAACAGGTAATGGGAATGAATTTAATATATCATTCAGATTATAATATTTTCGATTTTTATAATAATACTAAAGGTTTATTAATGACACTTAGATGAGTATAACATTAATTAGGAGTGGTGAGGAATGGGATATAAAAAAAAGAAGATATTACACGTTGTTGGTGGTATGAATATTGGCGGAACAGAAACTATGCTTATGAATTTATATAGGAAAATACACAACAATATTCAGTTTGATTTTATATCCTATTATGATAAAGATGGATATTATGATGATGAAATAAGAAAATTAGGTGGAAATGTAATAAGGTTAGAGGCTCCAAATAAGGTAGGAATAGTTACAGCTGTTAAAGGACTAAAAGTTGCAATAAAAACTAATGGTAAATATGAATCAGTTCATACACATACATTATTTAATTGTGGAATAGGGGTGTTGGCAGCGTACTTAAGTGGTGTAAAAGTAAGAATATCACATGCGCATACAACTTCGGATAATAACGATGGGATAGTTAAGAAAATATATATTTCATTAATGAGAAGTATTATAAAGGTATTTTCAACAGATTATTTATCTTGTAGTGATAATGCAGGTAAATATTTATTTGGAAAAAATATAGTGGAAAATAAAAAATATAAAAAACTTCCTAATTATATAGATTATGAAAGTTTTATAAATTGTGATAGTAAGGGATCAATTAGAGAGGAGCTTGTAATTGAAAAGGACGATATAATAGTTGGTCATGTAGGTCGATTTATTAAAGCTAAAAATCATGAGTTCTTAATAGATGTTATATCGGAATTAATTAGTAAAAATCCTAAAGTAAAAGGGATATTAGTTGGTACTGGACATTTGGAAGAAGAGGTTAAGAGTAAAATTAAAAAGCTAGGATTAGAGGATAAGGTTCATATTCTAGGAATTAGAGATGATATAAACAAAATAGTTAATGATATGGATTTGTTTATTCTTCCATCAAAATACGAAGGGTTAGGTCTTGTTTTATTAGAAGCACAAGCAGCAGGAGTTCCATGCTTAGTTTCAGAAGCAATACAACCAGAAGCTGATTTAGAAGTTGGATTAGTTGAGAGATTAAATTTAGCAGATGATTTAAATATTTGGAGTGAAACTGCTTTGAAAATGATTGATAAACCTAAAGTTGATAGAATGGATATACTTAATAGTTTTGAAAAAAAAGGATATAAAATAGAAAATGTAGTTACTGAATTAACTAATGTATATGGATTAGTTAGAGAATAGACGAGGAGAGTTATATGAAAAATATATTAATATCATCTTTTGACATGGAAGTAGGGGGAGTAGAAAGAAGTCTGATAAGTATGTTAGAAAATTTTGATTATAAGAATAAAGAAGTTGATTTAATGTTATATAAGCATACTGGAGATTTTTTTAAACTACTACCAAATAAACATAATTTATTGCCAGAAATGAAGCAATATGCAGGTTTCAGAAAATCTATAGCACAGTTATTTAAAGAAGGATCACTTTTATTAGGTACATCTAGAGTTATAGCAAAGATAAAAGCTAATAATGTAGCTAAGAAGAATAAATTTTCAGAGTCTGGATGTGTCCAAATGCAATTAATGTGGAAATATGCCTTACCTTTTTTACCTAAGTTAGAAAAAGAATATGATGTAGCAATAAGTTATTTATGGCCTCATTATTTTATAGCAGATAAAGTTAAAGCTAAGAAAAAAATAGCTTGGATTCATACAGATTATTCTACTATAGATACAGATATAGAGTTAGATCTTAAAATGTGGAATAAGTTTGATTATATAATGGCAGTTTCTGAAGAATGTAAAAATGCATTTTTAATAAAGTATCCAAGCCTTAAAGATAAACTAAGAGTAATGGAAAACATAACTTCACCAGAGTTTATAAAGAAAATGGCAGAGGAAAAAGTAGAAGATGATATTAGTAATGATAGTAATTTTAAAGTAGTATCTGTAGGGAGATTATGTGATGCAAAAGGCATAGACAATGCAGTAAAAGCCCTTAAAATTATACATAACAAAGGATTAAAAAATATAAAGTGGTATGTTGTAGGCTATGGTGGAGATGAAGATATGATAAAAAGCTTAATTAAAGAAAATAACTTAGAAGATAGCTTTATATTACTAGGTAAAAAAATAAATCCATATCCATATATTAAAGCTTGTGATTTATATGTACAACCGTCTAGATATGAGGGGAAGGCAGTAACCATAACAGAAGCAAAAATACTTGGAAAACCTGTTGTTATAACAAATTACACAACAGCAAATAGCCAAGTTGATAATTATGTAGATGGATATATAACAGAGTTGTCAATAAAAGGTATAGCTGACGGAATTGAAAAGTTATATGAAGATAAAAATTTTAGAAATGAATTAATATATAATTGTAGAGAAATAGATTTTGGAAACAATAACGAATTGAAAAAATTATACAAACTATTTTAAATACTTGTATATATTGATTGAATAATAAAATTGGAGGATTAAGATAATGTTATCAAAAGTAAGTATTATAATTCCTGTTTATAATTGTGAAAAATATATAGGGAAGTGTTTGGATAGCATATTAAATCAGAGTTATATAGGGTATGAAGTAATAGTTATAGATGATGGATCAACAGATGATACGTTGAATATAATAAAAAAATACAGTATCAGTAATGAAAATATAAAATATTTTAGTCAAAAAAATAGTGGGCCATCAACAGCAAGAAATTATGGAATAGAGGTAAGTAAAAGTGAATATTTGGTATTTATAGACGCAGATGATACTATTCAAGAGAAGTATTTAGAAATACTGTTAGAGAAAATAATATATTTAAATGTAGATATTGTAGCGTGTGGATATATTGATATATCTAAATATGGAATATATAAATTAAATGATTTTTATGCTAATGAAGAAGTAATTCAAAGAGAAAAATTTACTGATTGTATTTTTTTAGGTACGGGTGGAACTCTTTGGGGGAAAATATTTAAAAGAGAAATAGTTGAAAAATATAAATTGAGATTAAATCCTGATATATTTATGTGTGAAGATATGTTGTTTTTATTAGAATATACTATGAAATGTAGTAAATATGGTGTAATAAAAGAAAATATCTATAGATATAATAGGCTAAATGATAATAGTATATCTTCTAAAACAAATTTTAATTATTATAATAAACTAATTTTGGTAGTAGAAAGAATAGAAAAAATACTAAAAGAAAATAATTTTAGTAATGATTACATTGATAAAATTATTACTAATAGAATAATGAATTTATCAATTTCACTTATAATTATGCAACATAAGTATAAACATTCTAATAGAATTAAAGTAAATAACTTAAGAATAATATTTAGTAATATATATTTTATAAGATATGAACACAATTTTATACAAAATGATATAAAAAATAAAATATTAATTAAACTAATGAAATATAGATGTTATATGTCGTTAAACATATATTCTTTATCATTATATAAAATCCAAAAATTAAAAGATATGGTTAGGGGAATAGGGTAAGTGATGAAATTTATGAAAGTTTTAAAACATTGTACAGATTTAGGCAAGATTATAGTTGGATTAAGTATTGCTAATATTATGAAGGTTAAGAAAGAGAATAGAGATGTTTGGTTAATTTCAGAAAGAAGGGATGAAGCTGAGGATAATGGATATCATTTATTTAAATATATACGAGAGAATCATTCAGAAGAGAAAGTGTTTTATGTAATAGATAAAAAATCTGAATCTTACAAAAAGATTAAGAAATATAGGAATATAGTAAATCATAACTCAATTGAACATTACATATATTATTTCTTAGCTGATAAGCATATATCAGCATTTCAATTTTTTGGAGTGCCAGAAACAGTATGGTTATGGAAGCTTGAGGAAAAAGGATT
Source organism: Romboutsia sp. (assembly GCA_036646635.1). GTDB lineage: Bacteria > Bacillota > Clostridia > Peptostreptococcales > Peptostreptococcaceae > Faecalimicrobium. The sequence continues at coordinate 2,021 of JAVXLU010000041.1, read as the reverse complement.
AATAAAAAAGAAAAAAGTGTTTTTACAACATGGAATAACTAAAGAGGATTTACCATTTTTAAAATTTAATCAAACAAATTATAGATTGTTTATCTGTGGTGCTAAAAAAGAATATGAATATATAAAGAAAAAATTTGGGTATCCAGATAAAAATCTAAAATATACTGGTTTTGCTAGATTTGATAATCTACATGAATATAAAGAAAAAAAACAAATTTTATTAATGCCAACTTGGAGAAGTTGGTTAGGAATGGATAATGCAGATAATGATGCAGAAAATGAAAAAATAAAATTTACCAATTCAGAGTATTTTAAAATTTATAGTTCTCTAATAAATAATAATATTTTATATGAATTACTTAAAAAAGAAGAATTTGAGCTTATATTTTATCCTCATCCAGAAATGCAAAGGTTTATTAAATGCTTTAACAGCGATAACAATATTATAAAGGTAGCTAATAGAAAGAGAACAAATCTGCAGGAGTTAATAAAAGAATCACAAATTATAATAACAGATTATTCAAGCATAGCTTTTGATGGTGCTTATATGGGAAAAAAACTTATATATTATCAATTTGATAGCAATGAATATTATAAAGATCATTTTACAAAAGGGTACTTTGATTGTGAAAGAGATGGATTTGGGGACGTTGTTAAAAGCGAAAAAAATTTAATAAAGAATATTAAAAAATATATAATCAGTGTAGGCATAGAAGAAAAGTATATAGAAAGATCGAAACAATTTTTTCCTTTACATGATATGTTCAATTGCAAGCGTAATTATGATGAGATTAAAAAGATTTAATTGAAGAAAACTATATGGAGTGAGTAAAGTATGAAAAAATTAATAAGTGTAATAGTCCCTATATATAATGTAGAGCAATATTTACCTAAATGTATAGAATCAATAATAAATCAAACTATAAATGATATAGAGATAATATTAGTTAATGATGGATCAACAGATAATAGTGGAGAGATTGCGGATAACTATGCGAAAAATGATCAAAGGATAAAAGTAATTCATAAAGAAAATGGTGGACAAGGATCGGCAAGAAATAAAGGGATAGATATTGCAAAGGGGGAATATATAGGATTTGTTGATTCAGATGATTGGGTTGATTTAGATATGTATGAAAAGTTATATAAAAATGCAAAGGAAGAAAATTTAGATATAGCAGTTTGCAGTAGAAAAATATGGAGTGAGGATAATGAACTAGGATTTACATTAGAGGTTAAAAATGAAATTGTGAACAATGTAATTAAAGATGTACCTAATTATATAATAAACTATTTGTTATATTCTTATACAGTTTCAACATGCAATAAAATATATAAATCTAAAATAATAAAAAAATCTAATATTTTATTTGATAGTGTAGAGAACATAGGAAGTGAAGATGCACTTTTTAATTATTGTTTATTGCTTAATATACAGAGAATAGGAAGTATAAAGGGAACTTATTATAATGGACTAGAAAGGATGGGATCAACTACTAGATTTTATAAAAAAGGATCTATGAAAAGAACATCAAATTTATTGGAAGGAATTTATAAGTATTCTGGTAAAGTAAATAGAATAGAAATTGCAGAAAATGTAGCACCTATACTTTTATTATTTTTTCAACAATGGAATTATAACTATATAAAAACTTATGCAAAAGGTAATCTAGTAGATAATCTAGTAGATGAGCATAGAGAAGCAGGGAAAAGCCAATATTTTAGGAGAGCAGAAAAAGATTTTATTTTTAAAAAACATATGAATTCATATGTGAAAAATATGGGATATAGTTCAAAGGGAAAGTTATTTATGAATTTGTATATGGGATTAAGCTTTATAGGCTTATATAAATTAGCTTCTAAAGTAAGAAGTAAGGTACAGTAATAAGAGTATATTTTGAGAGTTAGGTTATTATGAACTAGTTAATGTAATTAGTATAATAGATAATTAATAAACTGATTAGATGAGGAGAATATTATATGATAAAATTACTTTTTGTAATAAATTCATTAACAATTGG
>JAVXLU010000040.1:0-17136 GCA_036646635.1 Romboutsia sp. | reverse complement strand
ATAACTAAAAAAGTTCTAATTAGAAAATTTTCTAATTAGAACTTTTTTAGTTATAATATCCTAAACTATCGCTATTTCTATATCTTTACTCAAATTTTCTATTACCATTTCAGATACTTCATTTTCACATAATTTATATGCTAATAAACATGCACCTTCATCTGGACCTAATATTGGCTCTATAAGTTTTATATTATATTCCTTTAATTCATCTTTTAATGGATTTAATATTATTTCCTTACTTTTAAATACTCCACCCGAGTATGATACTAATACTTCTCCATCAAATTTCAATTCATTTATTATCATTTTTACTAATAATCCTAATTCATATGCAGCTTCTTCAAATATCTTTATTGCATTTACATCTCCTACTTTTGCACTTTCACAGCAAATGCTTGAAAATTCTGATATTTTCGTTCTATCTTTATTTAAAGTATTTAGTACATAATCAATTATATCAAAATCATCACTTAAGTTTAATGTTTCTTTTATATTATCGTAAAGATCTCCTCTTTCAATTCTCTTGTCCGCTTCTTTAGAAAATATTTCTAAAGTTTTTTTACCTATCCAATGAGCAGATCCTTCATCTCCTATATAGTCTCCCCATCCACCACATCTTATAAAATCTCCTGTTGAGTCTTTTCCAAGTGCAATAGAGCCAGTTCCACTTACTATATTTATTCCATCTGATCCTGCTAGTGATCCTGCTAGACCCACTTCTACATCATTTCCTACTTCAAATTTTATTCCTTCAAACACGAATTCAACTATTTTATCAAGTTTTAGTTTAACACTTTTTACTTCTCCATATCCAGGAAGCCCTAAAAATATTGCTCCTATCTCCTTTTTATCTATATCATTATTGGAAATTAAAGTATTTAAACCTTCTTTCAAAATGTTTTCTACGCCTTCGAACCCAATTTGTTCATAGTGACTAGTTCCCGCAATATATTGTCCTAATTTAAATCCCTCTTGATTTATTAATGTAAAACTTGTTTTAGTACCTCCACCATCTATTCCTATGTAATACATAAATTCCCCTCCTATCAATAAGCTTTTAACTATTTTAATATAATTTTAGCAAATATATTACATAATTTTACTAAAACCTTATGTAATATATCTGCTACTTTATAAATTATATTTACTTTTTATTCTAATAAAATATATCTATATATTATTTACTTCACAGTCTGTATATTCACTTACTTTTATCTGATTTACAAACCTTTTAATATCATCACTTTCTATATGACCAGTTTCCATATAAAGTGCATTAGACATACCACAAGCATTTGCTAATTTTAAACAGTCTTTTAGATTAAAATTCTTTAAAGTTCCATATGCAAAACCTGCAATTGATGAATCACCACTTCCTACTGGATTTAGTGCCTCTATTTTTGGTATTTCTACCTCATATACACTATCTTTATTTAAAAGAATCATTCCATCTTTACCCATAGATACGCATATATTTTCTATGCCTTTGTTTATTAAACTTCTTGCTGATTTTATTGCATCTTCCTTTGACATGATTTTTGATTTAGTTAAGTATTCTAATTCATCTTTATTTGGCTTTATTAGGTATATATTAGAATCTAGAGCTAATTCTAAATATGCACCGCTAGTATCTAATATAAATTTTATATTTTTATCCTTACATAAATTTCCTATTTTTAAATAATAATCTTTAGGAATACCATCTAACAAACTACCTGATGCCACTAATACTTTAGTATCCTTTAAAACTATTTCTAGTTTATTTTCAAATTCCTTTATATTTTCTTCACTAACAGTAGGACCTTTTTCTAATATTTCAGTACTTAAACCATTTGAGTCTATTATATTTAAACAAATTCTAGTTTCTCCATCTATTTTAGTAAACTCATTTTTAAGACCAATTTTTTTAGCTTCATTTTCTATATAAGCTCCATTAAATCCACCTAAAAACCCAAGACATGTTGGTATTTCTCCAAGTTTATTTACAACTTTAGAAACATTTAGGCCTTTACCTCCAGCAGTAGGATTTACAAAGTTGGCCCTTTGTACAGATCCAACTTCAAATTTATCTAGCTTATATAATCGATCTATGGATGGATTAAACGTTATAATTGTGATCATATACTTTATTCTCACTCTTACACATTTTTATTTTTTCAACCACTACCTCGTACATTGCTTCTTTTGCTGGAACTAAATATTGTCTCGGATCTGATGCATCTGGATTTTCTTTAAAGTATTCTCTTATAGCACTAGAGAATGGTATTTTAAGCTCTGTTGCTATATTTACTTTACATATTCCAAGGTCTGTTGCCTTTTGTACTGATTCAAATGGAACTCCTGATGCTCCGTGAAGTACTAATGGTATATCAACTAAACTTCTTATTTTTTCTAATCTATCAAAGTCTAATTTAGGTTCACTTTTATATAATCCATGAGCAGTTCCTATTGCAATAGCTAATGAATCTACTCCTGTTAATTTTACAAATTCTACTGCTTCTTGTGGATTTGTTAAGAAAGAGTCTTTTTCTTCTACTATTAACTCATCTTCTACACCACCTAATTTTCCAAGTTCTGCTTCAACTGTTGCTCCATAGCTATGTGCAAAGTCTACTATATCTCTAACTATTGATACATTTTCTCTAAATTCATGCTTTGATGCATCTATCATAACTGATTTACATCCAAGTGTTATGATTCTTTTTATATCTTCTACATTTTCATGATGATCTAAATGGAATGTAACTGGTATATCATTTATTTCACTTGCTTTTTCTATTATTGCAAGTAAGTATTCTTCTCCAGCATATTTTACAGTTGATGGAGTTGCTGCAAGTATTACTGGTGATTTTAAATCTCTAGCAGCTTGAAGTACTACCTGAATAGTTTCTAGATTGTGTATATTAAATGCTGGAACAGCATATCCTTCCTTTTGTGCGTTTAATAGCATTTGTTTTGTTGATATTAGACTCATTTTAAAAATCCCCCTGTATATTATATTTCACTATTTATCTAATTCGTGTAATATTACTCCTTGCACGACTCTATTTACTTCTCCTGTTGGACATGGATTATCTGGTGTTATTCCTAAGTTCATTGATTTTAAGAATGATAATAATTGTCCAAACATAATCTGCTGAAGTGGAAGTAACGCTTCATTTTTAACACTATAATTTATATTTTCTAATTCAAAGTAATAGTTTGCTTTATCTACTATTTCACTATCTATATCGCTTCCTACTAATACTACCTTGTCATTTTTTCTATGACTTAACATTTCATTTACTAAGTCTAAGTCATACTGTCTAGTATATTTATCATTTGATACGTAAATAACTGTAATCGTACTATCATCTATTACTGACTTTGGACCATGTCTAAATCCAAGTGGTGTATCGTAGTTTGCATTAACAATTCCTGCTGTTAGTTCTAATACTTTAAGAGCACTTTCTCTTGCTATACCTTTAGCAGTTCCTGAACCTAAATATATTATTCTTTCAAAATTTTCATTTACCAAAATATTTACTTTATCAGAATTATCTTCTATAAATTTACTTGCTGAAATAGCTAGCAATTCAATATCTTTAGCATAATTTTCTATGTTATCTATGTTAAATACTGCCATAGCACTCATAACCATCGTTGTAAAACTACTTGTCATTGCAAATCCTAAATCATTAGTTTGAGATGGCATTAAAAGTAATAAGCTTTTTTCATCTTCTATAGTATTTTTAGCTAACTTACCTTCTTCATTACATGTGATTACTACTTGATATAAATCATCTACAAGTTGAGTTGCTAATTCTACTGCAAAAACACTTTCAGGTGAATTTCCTGACCTTGCAAAAGATACTAAAAGCGTTGGTATATCTTTTATAAAATGATTTTTAGGAGAAGACACTAAATCTGTTGTAGCTATTGCCTCTACTCTATTATTTACTATACTTGTTAAATATGTCTCACATGTTTCTCCAGCAAATGCTGAGGTCCCCGCTCCTGTTAATATAATTCTATAATCATCTTTAGACAGAAATTTATCCATAAATAATTTTATACTGTCTTTATTATCTACTAAGTTTTTTACAGCTTCTCTCCATGAATCTGGCTGTTGTACTATTTCTTTAGCTGTCTTTAATCCTCTACATTCTTCTAACTTTAAAATTTCTATACCTAACAATTTATTCAATACTTTTTCCATGTATATTTTCCTCCCTTATTAATACTTCTATTAACATTGTATATTTCTGCAATTAATATGTATTTGTAATTTTGTTCTTACCTTTTGTTTTTTTGTATTAAATAGATTTTGTTATTATTTGTATGTTATAGTCTAGTTATATGATTATTATTTAGGAGGTTTTTTATGAATATGACACTGCTTATAAAACCTAGTTCAAGTGCATGTAATATAGATTGTAAGTATTGTTTTTACAAAGATTCATCTAAAAATAGAGAAACTTATTGCAATGACTTTATGAGTGAAAGTACATTAAAAAGGCTTATAAAAAATGCCTTAAATGAAGATGTTGAGACTTGTAATTTTATGTTTCAAGGTGGGGAACCAATGTTAGTTGGTATTGATTTTTATAAAAAAGTCATTTTATTTCAAAATGAGTTTAATCATAAAAACATTAAAATAATAAATTCAATACAGACTAATGGTATAAATATCGATGAAAATTTTGCTGAATTTTTTAAAGAAAATAATTTTTTAGTTGGTATTTCTTTAGATGGTCCTAAAAATATTCACGATTTATATAGAGTTGATTATGATAAAAATGGTAGTTTTGATAGAGTTATTTCTGCTATTGAATTATTGAAAAAATTTAAAGTTGAATTTAATATACTTTGTGTAGTAACTAACTATACTTCTAAATACATTGATAAAATTTATGAGTTTTATAAGAATCAAAATTTTAAATATATTCAATTTATACCTTGTATTAAGAATTTTAAAAATGATAATTCAAATGATTTAACTTATAGTTATTATTTAGATAGTTATAGTTATTTTAAATTTTTAAATAAACTTTTTAATCTATGGTATAAAGATATTAAACATAATAACTTTATAGAAATAAGAAACTTTTCAGATTATATAAATGTATTAAAAGGATATATCCCCACTAGCTGTGGTATGGGTGGATTTTGTAGTTTACACATGGTCATAGAATCTAATGGTGATGTTTATCCTTGTGATTTTTATTGCATTGATAATTGGAACTTAGGTAATATTAATGAAAATGATTTGAAAATAATTAAGTTATGTGATAAGTCTCGTAGTTTCTTTGAAAGATCGTTATACATTCATGATAAATGTAAAACTTGCAGGTATTTCAAACTTTGTGGTGGTGGATGTAGGCGTAATTTGGAACCTTTTATAAATGGTATTCCATCTTTTAATTATCAATGTGATGGCCTTATTAATTTTTTAGATAGTAACTTAAATAAACTTATTGATATTTGTAGACTTATATAATTTTTAAAATAAAAATGCGTGATAGGTTATTTCCTACACGCATTTTATCTACTAATCTTTACAAACTAATATATTTAATTTTACTTTCTATAACGTTTAAATCCAGGATGTCTTCCCGTTACGCCATATGATTTTCTCATTCTAATTAATTTATCTATATTATCTTTTGATATTTCCTTTTCTCCTCCCAATAAATGTGCTGTTAAACTTATTTTTGCATATAATTCTAATGTTTCCATTCTATAATATGCTGTCATTAAATCAGAGCCTACTGTTAATGCTCCATGATTTGCAAGTAATAAAACATCATGTTCTTGTAAATATGGTGCTATTGCTTCTGGAACTTCATATGTTGATGGTGTTCCATAGGGAGTTACTGGTATAGAACCTACTGCAACTACAGTTTCAATCATTGTATATCTATCCATATCTATATGAGCTACTGCAAATCCAGTTGCTGTTGGTGGATGTGCATGAACTACTGCTCCAATATCTTCCCTTTCTTGATAACATCTTAAATGCATCTTTATTTCAGAAGAAGGTTTTGATCCTTCTAGCCCATCTAATACAGTTCCATTAGAATCTATATGAACTAATTTTTCTGGTGTTATAAAACTCTTGCTTATTCCTGTTGGTGTTGCTAAAAACGTTCCATCTTCTAATTTTACACTTACATTTCCATCATTTGCTGCAACCCATCCTAATTGCCACATTTTGTGGCATACATCACATATTTGCTCTCTTATTTCCATATATTCTAAAGTTTTTCTATATTCCATATTATTTTCTCCCCTAGATTTTAATTATTCTATTTGATAACTACGTCATTTAATAATTTTTTTGAATCTTTCATATTGCATTTCCCACGTATTAAAATCTTTTGATTCATAACAATGTATACCTCCAGAGCCTTCAATAATTTTACGAGCCTCTTTTAAACCTTTAATCTCTCCACTTGCCATTAATTGTATAGCAATATTGCCAAGTATAGTTGCTTCAACAGGGCCTGTAGATACTTTTAATCCACATGCATTAGCTGCCATTTGACATAAAAGTTTACTTTGTATACCTCCACCAACCATATATATAGTTTTATATTCTTTTTCTGTACAATCTTTTATTTCTTCTAAAGAATGTCGATATTTTAATGCTAAACTTTCATTTATACATCTAATAACTTCACCTTCATTTTGAGGTGCTTCTTGGTTGGTTTTTAAGCAATATTCTCTAATTCGTTTAGGTATATCTCCTGCTGGTACAAAAATAGGGTCATCTGGGTCTATAAAGCATTTAAATGGTTTAACTTTTTGTGCCATTTCTTCTAATTCACTAAAGCTAAAAAGTTTCCCTTCTCTTTCCCATTGTCTTTTACTCTCTTGTATCATCCATAATCCAATAATATTCTTTAAGAAAGATACCTTATCTCCATAAGCACCTTCATTTGTAATATTATAGTTATTTGATTTTTCATTTATAATTGGATTATTAATTTCAGTTCCAAGTAATGACCATGTTCCACAGCTTAAAAATATAAAATCGTCCTCTTGTGTTGGAACTGAAACTAACGCACTTTGGGTATCATGCCCTGCTACTGCAATAACATCACACGTATCTATTTTAAGTTCTTCACTTATATCCTCTGCTATTTTACCTACTATACTTCCACTTGGTACGATATTTGTAAATAACCTTTTAGGCAATCCTAAAGATTCAATTACTTTTTCTGACCAAGTTCTATTTTTAGCATCAAACAATTGAGTGGTAGATGCAATAGAATTTTCTGTTATTTTTTTACCTGTTAACAAATAATTAAATAAATCTGGCATTAGAAGCATCACATCTGCTCTTTCAAGCATATATGGTCTCATCTCTTTTAAAGAAAGTAATTGAAATACAGTATTTATTTCCATAAATTGATTTCCAGTTATATCATAAAATTCATCTTTACATATCTTTTCAAAACTTTTTTCTACCATTCCAGAAGTTCGACAATCTCTGTAATGTATAGGATTTTCTAGTAATTTACCATATTCATCTAAAAGCCCAAAATCAACTCCCCATGTATCTATACCTATGCTATCAATTTTTCCAAATGCTTTTGCTTTTATTAAACTTTGCTTAATTTCAAAGAAAAGTCTAAGCACATCCCAATACATCGTTCCATTTATAATGACAGGGTCATTTGAAAATCTATGAATTTCTTTTATATCTATTTCACTTCCATTAAATATCCCAAGCATTACCCTTCCACTAGATGCACCAAAATCAAAGGCTAAAACTTGTTTTCTATTATTTATACATTGGTCCATAAACTTCACACGCCCTATAATCTTGACCTTCTTTGTCCATTCCAAATGCATTCCAACAAGATGGTCTAAATACATTCTCTTCGTCTATATTGTGCATACTTACAGGTATTCTTAACATAGAACATAATGTAATTACATCTGCACCTATATGTCCATAACTTATTGCACCATGATTCGCTCCCCAGTTATTCATTACATCATAAGATGATGTAAATGCTCCTTTTCCTGTAAGTCTTGGTGCAAACCAAGTACAAGGCCAAGTATAGTCAGTTCTTTTCCATAATTTGTCTGATACTTTATCTGGAAGTTTTACTGTGTATCCTTCTACTAATTGAAGTACAGGTCCTAGTCCTTTTACAAGATTCAAACGCATCATAGTTACAGGCATTTCAGCTTCTGTTAAAAATCTTGAAGAATATCCTCCACCTTTAAAGTATCCATTGTTAGCAGGATTAAATGTAGTTGCATTAAGTATTGCCTCTTGATCTTTTTCATTTACATCATACCAAGGTTTTATTACTTTGTTTCCATTTTCATCTTTTGCCTGACCACATGCATCTAAGCATGACGCTCCTGAATTTATTAAATGTATAAATCCATCAGATTCTTTTGCAATACCTTCTAATTCATATCCAGTAGCTTTTTTAACTGCATCTGGACTCCAGTAAGTACGAACATCTGAGAATATTTGAGGTCTATTTGTTAATAATTTTCCAAATAACATACTTATTCCATTTAATACATCATTTTCAGTAGCTAATATATATGGTTCTCTTGCTCCATCCCAATCAAAAGAAGTATTGAGTAGTGCTTCTGGATAATCACAGTTTGGATAGAAATCAGTCCATTGTCTTTGACCTTGGAAACCTGCCGCTATTGCATTATGACCTAATCTTTCTTCTTCGCAACCTTCTGGTAAATTTTTATTTCCATTCATTAAATCTTTTATGATACACATCATCTTAACAACAAATTTCCAATCTTCATCTTTTTGTTCTCTAATTTTTTGGACATATTCTGGGTTAGTATCAAATCCTTCTGCACACTTTTCCTTAGTCCACTTTAATGCTCTTTCAAATTCAGCTTTGTCATATATTTCTTCACTCATTCTTCTTATTATTTCTGTTTCATCAACTGACTCTACTCTCATTCCTAAATATTCTTCTATAAATGAAGGATCTATTATGGATCCACCTATTCCCATACATATAGAACCTATTTGTAAATAAGATTTCCCTCTCATAGATGCCGCTGCTACTGATGCTCTACCAAATCTTAATAATTTTACTTTAACATCTTCTGGTATTTCAGTTGCATCTGCATCTTGAACATCATGCCCATATATACCAAAAGCTGGAATACCTTTTTGTGCATGAGTTGCTAGAACTGAGGCTAAATAAACTGCGCCTGGTCTTTCAGTTCCATTGAATCCCCATACACCTTTTATTGTCATTGGGTCCATATCCATTGTTTCTGATCCATAACACCAACATGGCGTTACCGTAAGAGTTATATCTACGCCTTCTCTTCTAAATTTATCTGCACAAGCTGCTGATTCTGGAACTCTACCTATTGTAGTATCTGCTATAATAACTTTTACCCGTTCTCCGTTTGAGTATCTTATGTTATTTTCTAAAAGTTTAGCTGCTGATTTAGCCATATTCATTGTTTGTTCTTCAAGAGAACCCCTTACATCTAAAACACCTCTTCTTGCATCTATCGTTGGTCTTATACCTATAACCGGATATTTTCCTATTAATCTGCTATTTTTCATAATAAATTCCTCCCCCTTATTATTTAATTTATTTTCTATGTATAACTACATATAATTGACTAAATTTGTTATTTCTTAGCTTTATAATTTAATTATATGTGTTTTTATAAACGTTTTCTTGTGTTATAATAGTCAGAAAGTATAATAATATTCACTTTTTACATCAATTTTAAATAAGGGGGTAATCTTATGAAATTTTTTGATTATAAGGAAAATAAGCAACATGGTACTTTTGATTTTCCTATTGAGTTTTATCATGTTACTCCAAGCTATCCCAGATATACCATGACTTATCATTGGCATAATGAGTATGAAATAATACGAATTTTAGAAGGTGAATTTTTATTCATAATTAATGAAGAAAAAATTATAGCTAAAAAAGGAGATATAATTTTTATTCATGATGGTATTTTTCATGGAGGTACACCAAATAATTGTATTTATGAATGTATTGTATTTGATATGAAATTACTATTAAAACAAAATCATGCTTGTACTAAACAAATACAAGATATTATAGATCAAAAAAAAGTAATTCAACTTAAGCTTCCAAATAATATTCCTGATTTAAATGTTTGCTGTAATATTTTATTTGAATCAATGAAATCTAAGAAAATTGGACATGAATTTGTTACTCAAGGCTCCCTATATTATTTATTAGGAGTCATCTTAGAACATGAACTATATACAAATAAAAAAAGAAATACTAAAAAAAGTGAAGAAAGGGTTATACAATTTAAAAAGGTATTATCTTTAATTGAAGAAAAATATTCAACCACTCTATCTCTTGAAGAATTATCTAGGATTGCATGTATGACCCCTAAATATTTTTGTAGATTTTTTTATGAAATGACTAATAAGACACCTATTGAATATCTAAATTATTATAGAATTGAAAGTGCCTGTGAACAACTTATTACTACAGATTTACCTATTACAGAAATAGCCCTTGATTGTGGCTTTAATGATGTTAGTTATTTTATTAAAACTTTTAAAAAGTACAAAGGTACTACACCTAAAAAATATTTAAAATACATATTAAGTAATGAATTAAATGATAGTACTATCATTTAATTCATTACTTAATATAAAAAACTACTTATCTAATATTAAATATTTTTTTGTATTTAATTAATTTTGGCTATTATATCTTTTAATCAATTCTTTTTCTCCCATTTCAACTAATTTTCTGCTCATAATACCACCAAGATTTCCACCCATTTTTCCATTTTCTTGTGAAGTATTTGTAGCTCCATTTATGTTGTTAGTTTCTATTCCTAGTTCATTTGCTATTTCTAACTTCATTTGATTTAATGCTTTCTTTGCATTTTGGTTTACTTGTTTATTTGACATAATATTACTCCTAGTATTTATATATTTTAGTTCCTTTTATAATTTTCTTATTTTATATATATTTTATTCAATTTTTTACTTTGTAAAATTTATTAGATTACATAAAAAATACCTCTAATTAGAATTATTTCTAGTAGAGGTATTTTTATATATTATCTATCAGTAGATTTTTGTCTTCTTTGTTGACTCCAGTTTCTATTATTTTGTTTACTAGTATCTTTTTTATTATCATTTGTTTTAGTAGAACTTTTTCTACTATCATTTGGTTTTTTAGATGCTTTTTTACTGTTATTTGAAGTATTTCTATTGTTATTATTTCTTTTATTTCTATTATTATCTTTCTTTTTATCTATTTGAGTAAATTCATTTGCACTCTCAATTTGAGAATGTTCTTCTACTACTTTTATTTCTTTTTTTATAAGCTTTTCAATAGACTTATGAAGATCTCTTTCTTCCATAGAACAAAATGCAATAGCTATTCCACTTTTTCCAGCTCTTCCTGTACGTCCTATCCTATGGACATAAGTTTCTGCAACTTCTGGTAAGTCATAGTTTATTACATGAGATAATTCATCTATATCAATTCCTCTTGCAGCAATATCTGTTGCTACTAATACTCTTATTTTACCTTCTTTAAAGTTATTTAAAGCAAGTTGTCTTGCATTTTGAGACTTATTACCATGAATAGCCGATGATTCTACCCCTGCTTTAAGTAAATCTGTTGTTATTTTATTTGCTCCATGTTTAGTTCTTGAAAATACTAATACAGACTCCATAGATTCATCTTTTAACAAATCTATAAGCAAAGCCCTCTTTTGCTTTCTACCTACAAAGTAAATACTTTGTTCTACCGTTTCAGTAGTAGATGATACTGGTGCAACTTCTACTTTCTTAGGATTTTTAAATATAGAATCTGCTAACTTTGATATTTCATCTGGCATAGTTGCTGAGAAAAATATATTTTGACGCTCTGTTGGCATATACTTTATTATTCTTTTTACATCATGAATCATACCCATATCTAACATACTATCTGCTTCATCAAGTACAAAGTATTTAACTTTACTTAAATTTATAAACTTTTGATTGTATAAATCAAGCATCCTTCCTGGAGTAGCTATTAATACATCTATACCTTCTTTTAAGCTATTTGTTTGAGGATGTTGTGATACTCCCCCAAATATAACTAAACTCTTTATACCGGTGTACTGTGAATAAATTTTAAAGTTTTCTTCTATTTGTATTGCAAGTTCTCTAGTTGGTGCTAATATTACTGCTTTTATAGATTTGGAACGTTTTGATGCTTTTTTGTCTTTATATATATTTTGTAATATTGGAATAGCAAAAGATGCTGTTTTTCCAGTACCTGTTTGTGCACATCCAAGTAAATCATGCCCTTGTAATAAATATGGTATAGATTGTTCTTGTATTGCTGTTGGCTGTTTATATCCTTCTTCTTTTAATGCTTTTTGTATTGGCTCTATTATATCTAAATCTTTAAATAACATTATTTCTCCTTTTTGATGCTAATTATATTTATGCTTATTTATTTTTATAATTTCAGTAAAATTATTAAGTTGTATAGTTTTTAAAAGTAAAACTTATCCATAGTTATAATCCCTTAATAAATAAAAAAGAGATACTTATTATATATGTGAAGTTCTAAAACTAAACATATTTAGCATCCCTTTTATACATTATACATTATAATTATTTAAATTACAATTATTGCATGAAATTACCTATTTTTAGATATCATTTCTCCTGTTGCTTCAGCATTATATTCCATAACAGTTCGAAGTATGGATTTATGTCAATATATGTAAATTATCGTATTTGGAAACATTATAAATTAAAAATAGAAAATCTCTAACTAATATAACAATCAGTAAAAAACTATAGTCTATAATACGACGATTGTTTTTTACTGATTTATAAATAATAAATATATATTAAGCCAATATATGAATATCTAGATTCCTCACTCCCCATTTATTACAGTTCTCTTCCGTATCCATAAATATATCTATTTTATTACCCTTTATAGCACTTCCACAATCTTCAGCTACAAATACCTTATCAAATTCTTCTATATACACCTTAGTTCCGTAAGGTATAACAGTTGGATCAACCGCTACTGTTCCCCATTTTGGAGTAGTACCCGTAGATGTAATAGTATCTCCTGAATAAGCTGTTGCTTTTACATTGATTTTTTTAGAATTTTCTAGTGATACTTCTTTTTCATTATTATATGAAATATATTTAGAGTAAACATATCCAATTTTATTATTATGATTAACTTTTGTCCATTCACCTTCACTTTTTATTATATCTAACTTTTCTAATTTATTTAAAGTGTAATTTATACTAGATTCAGTATTAGACCCACTTCTAAAATTCACATTGTCTGTGTTTATATATCCATTTTTTATAACATCTATATTTATAGATAAATTTTCTACATTGTCTATGTTATTAGCAAAGACTTTTGTACCTGGTATAAATAGCATTGCTAATGTGATTGCCCCTATCAAAATTTTATTTTTCATAAGTTGTACCTCCTTAGTCTATCTCTGATGTCTGTCTCTATTATATATTATAAGTTACAAGTTTGTTACCTTTTATTTAAAACTACTTTTATTTACTATAATTGTAATAATTTATCATAATAAGTATTTAACTGTAACAATTAATTGTACATTTATTATTAATATATATCGTATACTTTTATTAAATGTAATAATTAATATAATTTCTAAATGGAGGATACAAATGAGAAAAATACTAATGCTTATATTTATAACATCATTATTTACAGTTGGATGTTCTTTTAATAATCCCAAAGAAAAAATAGGAATAAGAGGAAAGATATCATCTATAAATATTGATAGTGAAAATGCAACTATACTTGTAGAAGGTAAATTAGAAGAAGATACAACTTATAGTGAAGGTTATGTAACGATAAATAAAAACACAAAATTTCAAAAATATGATTCAAAAGACTCATTTAGTCTGTCTGATATAGAACTTGGCTTTGTAATAGAGGTTACCTTTAATGGCGAAATTTTAGAAACACATCCAGTACAAGGAACAGCTAGTTTTATTAAATTAATTAGTGAGTAGTACTTTTTATTAGCTAATAATCCAAAAAGGGTATCCCTCAAGAAAACCTTGAGACATACCCTTTAATACTTAAATAATTTTTTACATAATACTATAATTTGTATATCCATTTTCATTAAGCATAGATACTAACATATCACCGTCAATAAGTTCTATTGGTTTATCTTCTACAAACTCTACACACCCTCTAGTGTATCTACTTGTAGTAACAAATACTGCATTACTTGCTTTATTATCTTCTATAATCCCATTTAATTCTCTTAAATAACTAACTTCAATAGGATTTTTATATCGCTTAATCTGTATTATATATTTTTTACTTTTGTCATTTACATTAATCATAAATATATCTACTCCACCATCTTTACTAGGTTTTGTTACTTCTATTATATATCCTTTTTCTGAATATATGTCTTCATATAGTTTACCAACTAAAATTTCAACTTCTATCGAATCCATCTCTAATAAATTTTTGTATTCAATTTGATTTTGTCTATTCTTAATATTTTTAATAGTATTACATGGTTTAAAATGCTTAAAGGTCGTTATTTTAGAATATGTACTTCCGCCTAATTCATCCTTTATACAACTTTCATAATCGTTAACTCTATTAAGGTTAATACCCTTAAACACATTACTATTTACAGGTATTGATATTATGTTACTAATAGTATCATTTCCTGTAGCTGGATTTATAAAATCTACATATCCATTAAAAGTAATATTATCAATAGAATTATTATAATCCACATCAAATATTTCATAAATAGTTCTTAAAGCGATTTGATATACTACAGATTTATATAGTTCATCTAATACTATTTTTGCCATCTTAATTGGGATTATTTCTTTACCATCTTTCCCTACAGTATATTTACAAATGTTTGGTATTTCTTCAATATACGGTAATCTAAAGTCAACTACCAAACATCCATCACAATAACCAATATCAATCTTATTTTTAAATTTATAATTCTTAGATAATTCTTTTAATATATCATATATATACTTTTCAACATATTTTTCATTTCTTGATTCATATCCATATTTAAACTCTAATATTTCTTGATTTTTCTTTTGTTTATTTTCATAAAATATCTTTCTATGTATTAAATATTGATTATAGTATTCATATTTATCTTGTTGTATTTCATCAGCAATACAATTTAGCTTATATATTATATTATTTAGCTTATTTTCTCTATCTAATTTAATTGCTTCAAATAGCCACTCAAATATTCTAGTTTTTTCTAATTTTACTTTTAACGTTTCAAGTTCTTTTATTTCCTCTTCTATTTTTGTGTACTTTTTTTCTTCAAATACACTATATTCTTCATTATTTATTTTATCGTGCCAATTAAAAATTATTTTATTTTCTAGTCTGTATTTTAATATATTTTCATAATAATCTATTTCTTTATTTAACTCACAAGTCATTTTTAAAGCTTTGTCTTTTTGAATTCTTTTAAATTCTTTATTTCTTTGTTTTTCTTCTTTTATGTCCCATTTTTCTATTTGATCTTTGCATTTAACATCTAAACCTATTTTATTATAATCTTTGATAATTTTAATTTCTTTTAGATAAGTATTTTTAATTTCTTTTGAATAAGTATACTTCGTTGCCATTTAAATCCACCTTTCAAAATCTTATACTTTACATTTTATACAACTATTAGTATATTTATAAGTTACTCATATATATTTTTTATTTATTATAAAGGAGAATTATTAAAATGAAAAAGATTATTACAGTTTCAACAATACTAGCTATGTTTGTAATATTTTTCTATTGGCAAAATAATGATATTAATATTACAAATATCGATTTTACAAATACTAAAATTCCAACTAATTTTAAAGATTATAAAATACTACAAGTTTCAGACCTTCACAATAAAGAATTTGGTAAAAATCAAAAAAAGTTAGTTAATTTAACTAAAGAAATAAGTCCAGATATTATAGTTGTTACAGGTGATGTTATAGATAGTAGAAAAACAGATATAGATATAGCTGTTGATTATATGAGTCAAGCAGCAAAAATAGCTCCTACCTATTACATAGCAGGTAATCATGAACATAGAATTAGTCAATACTCTAAATTCGAAAATATTTTATCTAAAGAAAGAGTTAAAATATTAAATAATGATACTGAAGTTATAAAAATAAATAATCAAGAAATAACTTTAGCAGGAATTAAAGATATCTCTTTTATAAATTCAAGCAATAAAGAAAAAGAATTTTCATCTATAATAAGTAATATTAAAAGTGAAAATAGTGAAAACTTAACTATTCTACTATCCCATAGACCAGAACTTATAGATATCTATGCCTCTCAAAATATAGATTTAGTTTTTACAGGTCATGCACATGGTGGTCAAATTAGATTACCTTTTATAGGAGGAATTTTTTCACCGAACCAAGGACTCTTTCCAAAATATACTAGCGGAGTACATAAAAAGGATAATACAACAATGATTGTTAGTAGAGGACTAGGAAATAGCTTATTTCCATTTAGAATATTTAATAAACCTGAATTAATTGTAACAAGATTAAATCCTTCTTAATTAACAATTTAACCTAAATATTTTTTAATTATTATTAATGCTACTTATTTGTATTTTTTATTTATAATAATACCTATTTAATTTATAATAAATTATATACCTAAAAAATTATAGGTGATTATGGAAAGTAATAAATTTGATAAAAAAATAAAAAGAGAGCAAAGAAAACTTTCAAGGAAATATGAGAGTTTGAAAATAAGAACTAAAAATATAAAAGAAGGAGTAGCTGCTCGTCAAAATATCCAAAAGCAAGTGACCAAAGTACAGATACTTCATCAGAGATTAGTTAATATAAGAACTGATTACATTAATAAAACAGTATCTTCAATAGTAGAGCAAAAACCACGCTATATTACTATCGAAGATTTAAATGTTAGTGGGATGATGAAGAATAAGCATTTATCAAAAGCCATAGCAAGTCAAAAGTTCTTTGAGTTTAGAACTAAACTAATTACTAAGTGTAAACAGAATAATATAGAACTTAGAGTTGTAGATAGATGGTATCCATCTTCAAAGACTTGTAGTAACTGT
>JAVXLU010000039.1:4433-17533 GCA_036646635.1 Romboutsia sp. | reverse complement strand
ATCATAGCAACGGTTTGTTTGATTTACATAAAAAAAAATATAAAAAAATATACAGTTAATAGGTAAAGTAAAAAAAAATAATATTAAAATCGTTGAAATATATAGTAAAAATAATTGGAAAAGTTTGGCATGCTTATTGCTATATATAAAAGTGTAAATGAAATTAATAATTTTATAAAATAATTATAATATATGGGGAGGGTTTTAAAATGAAAACAACAGAAGCAACTTTAGAAAGAAATAGTCAAGCTACAGTTACAGAAAAACCAGAGATATTATATGAAGTAAAAGCTCAAAGGGGAGATACTTTAAGATGTAAAGGTTGGAAGCAAGAAACAATACTTAGAATGTTAGAAAATAATATGGAAAATGCTGAAATACCTGAACTATTAGTTATATATGGTGGAAATGGAAAATGTGCTAGAAACTGGGAATCTTACTATGCAATAATAGATTCTTTAAAGAACTTAGAAGATAATGAAACATTAGTAGTTCAATCAGGAATGCCAGTTGCAATATTTAAAACACATAAATTAGCTCCAAGAGTAGTTATGGCTACAACTAATATAATGAAAGCTGATTGGGAAACATTCTATGATTTACAAGATAAGAACTTAACTATATTTGCTCAATATACTGCAGCTCCATGGGAGTACATAGGAACACAAGGAGTTATTCAAGGTACATTTGAAACATTATCAGCAATAGCTATAAAAAGATTTAATAATGATTTATCAGGAAGAATCTACATGACAGCTGGAGCTGGAGGAATGGGTGGAAATCAAAGTTGGGCTATGAAGATGCATGGCGGAGTAGCTATAGTTATAGATGCTGATGAAAGAGTTATACAAAGACGTATAGATAAAGACTATATGGATATTATGGTTTACTCTCTTGATGAAGCAATAGAATTAGCTACAGAAGCATCTAAGAATAAGAAACCTTTATCAATAGGAGTTGTAGGAAATGCAGCTGATTTATTCTGGGAAGCTTATAATAAAGGATTTACTCCTGATATAATTAGTGAAATGTGTCCATGTCATGACCCTATTTCATATATACCATCAGGATATACTGGAGAAGAAGCTGATGAGTATAGAGCAAGAGATAGAAAAGCATACTTAGAAGATGCAAGGGAAACAATGAAGAGTCAATTAAGAGCTATGATAGCATTTTCTAAAAAAGGCTCAGAAGTATTTGAATATGGAACTAGCATAAGAAAAGAATGTATGGATGCTGGTATGACTAAAGAAGAAGCGTTACAAATACCAGGATTTGTATCTGAATATATAAGACCATTATTCTGTGAAGGTAGAGGACCATTCAGATGGACTTGTATCTCAGGAGACCCTAAAGATTTAGATAGACTTGATGATTTAGCTTTAGAAATATGTGCAGGAGATCCATTGGTAGAAAGATGGATAAAACTTGCTAGAAAGAACTTACCAATAGAAGGACTTCCAGCAAGAATCTGTTACATGGGATATGGTCAAAGAAAGAAATTTGGTCTTGCAGTTAATGATTTAATCAAAAAAGGAGAAGTTAGTGGACCAGTAGCATTTTCAAGAGATAACCTTGACTCAGGTTCAATAGTTAACCCAACATTTGAATCTGAAAATATGATGGATGGTGGAGATTTAATTTCTGACTGGCCATATTTAAATGGGTTATTAAATTGTGCTTCAATGTGTGACTTAATAGCTATCCAAGCTAACTACTCTATGGGAGAAGCAGTTCATACAGGAGTTACAATGATAGCTGATGGAACAGAAGAAGCTGATTTAAGACTTGATGCTTGTATGACAGTTGACTCAGGTATAGGGGTTGTAAGACATGCACAAGCAGGATATCAAATAGCTAAAGATGTATGTAATGGAAAAGGAAAATTAACTGATGATGGTATAAAAATACCTTTATGGTGGACTCCAACTGCAACATTTGGACCAGATGGAAAAGCTCCAAGATAAAAATTTAATAATAATGAATTTTTAAAATAAATTAAAGGCAGACATATCTAAATAATTAAACTAATTAAGTTATGGTATGTTTGTCTTTTAATATTATTTACTAATTTTAGGTGGTTATAAATGGAAAACTTAAAAATTAAGGTAGATTTAGTTATAAAAAATGCAAATCAGATATTAACAATGAATGAAAAATATGATGATATTTTAGGGTTACTAACTAATAAATGTATAGCTATAAAAAATGATAGTATTTTGTTTATAGGTAGTGAAAAAGAACTAAATGAAAAAATAACTTATAAAAAACATAATGTTATAGATGGTAATAAAAAAGTAGTTTTACCAGGCTTTATAGATTCTCATACTCATGTAGTATTTGGTGGAACTAGGGTAGCTGAATATGTTATAAAAGTTAGAAGTGATGACCCTAAAGAACTTGAAAGAAATAATATAAAAACAGGAATTATGGCTAGTGTAGACATGACTAGACCGTTATCTAAAGAAGAACTTATAATCCAAACTTCTAAAAGACTTAACAATATGTTGAAAAATGGAACTACAACTGTTGAAAGTAAAAGTGGATATGGATTAACCCTTGAGTCTGAAATAAAAATGCTTGAAGTAAATAAAGAATTAAATCAAATACATGATATAGATATTGTATCTACATTTTTAGGTGCACATGGATGGCCAAATGATATAAAAAAAGAAAAATACATAGATATATTAACTAAAGAAATGATACCCAAAGTATCTAGTTTAAATTTGGCTAAATTTAATGATATATGGTGTGATGAAGGTCACTTTGATGTATTAGAGTGTGAAAAAATATTAGGTTGTGGTATTGATTATAACTTAAAGCCAAAAATTCACACAGGAGCATATTCATATATTGGAGGGTCAGATTTAGCTGCAAGTATGAATATGGTATCGGCCGACCACTTAAACTACACGCCAAAAAAATCTTTAAAAAAGTTAAAAGAAGCCAATGTAGTTGGAGTTTTACTTCCTGCAATAGATTTTGCAGTAAGACATGAAAATCCATTTAATCCAATAACAATGATTGAAGAGAATATGGACCTTGCACTTGCAACAAATTGCTGTCCAGGGTGTTTTTGTGAGTCTATGCAATTTGTACTTACACTAGCATGTAGAAACCATAAAATGAGTGTAGAACATGCTATAAAAGCAAGTACACTAGGTGGAGCAAAGGCATTAGGCTTAGATGATAGAGGAAAAATTGAAATAGGAAAGATTGCAGATATACAAATTTGGGATATTGATAATTACGAAGAAGTTGTATATAGATTAGGTTCAAATGTTGTAGAAACTGTTATTAAAAAAGGTAAAGTAGTTTTTAAGAAGGGAAGCTGAGGTAAATTATGCTTGAGTTAAATGTATTATCTAAAATAATAGATTCAAAGGATTTTACTGTAGGTGGAGGTTCTGCATCAGCACTTAGTGGAGCAATGGCTGCTGGTATGGTTTCTATGGTATGCAGATTATCTACTAAAAAAGATTACGAATTTCCAAAAGAATATTACGAAAATATAGCTGATGAATGTGATGAACTAGCTAAAAAACTAACTGTAGGTTCAGATGAAGATACAAAAGCATACTGTTTAATTAAGGATGCATATACATTACCTAAAAGTACAGACGAAGAAATAGTTATAAGAAAAACACACATACAAAATGCAGGAATAAAGGCAGCAAGTGTTCCACTAGAAAATGCAAAGTTATGTAAAAGAGTATGTGAAATATATAAAACAATAAAAGATAAATCAAACCCTAATGCAGGTACAGATTTAGATATAGCAGGTTTATTAGCTGAAATAGGAGTAAAAGGGTGTGTATTAAATATAGAAGCTAATTTACCACTTATAAAAGATGAAGAAATATTAGAAAATTTCAATGAAGAAATGAAAAATTTAAATAATTAAATAGAGGTGTATAAAATGAAAGTACTAATGGCTGAAGTAAATATAAGTGAAGGTAAAGACTTAGAATTAGTAAATCAAGTTAAAGAAGAACTCTTATTAAATAATGATGTTAAGCTTATAGATTTAAATTCAGATAAAGACCACAATAGGACTGTATTTACATATACAGGTGAACCAAATGCAGTATTAGAAGGAACTAAAAGACTTTCCAAAAAAGCAGTAGAATTAATAGATATGACAACTCATAAAGGAAGTCATCCAAGAATAGGAGCAGTTGACGTTGTACCATTTATACCAGTTAAAGATGTAACAACAGAAGAAGCAGTAGAAATTGCAAAAGAATATGGGAAATATTTAGGAACATTAGGAGTTTCTGTATATTTCTATGAAGATGCACATCCAGATAAAAGAAGCTTAGTTAAAATAAGAAAAGGTGAATATGAAGCTTTAAAAGAAAAAATGGAAAATGGATTTTTACCAGATGAAGGACCAACAGTATTTAATCCAAAAAGTGGGGGAACTGTAACTGGAGTTAGATTCCCACTTATAGCATTTAACGTAAATTTAAAGTCAACAGATTTAGACGTAGCTAAAAAAATAGTGAAAGCAGTAAGAGGAGCATCAGGAGGATATCAATGTGTAAGAGCAATAGCACTTCCTGTTGAAGGTAAAGATTTAGTTCAGATATCTATGAACTTAATAAATTATGAAAAAACTCCTATACACAGAGTCTTCGAAACAATAAAATTAGAAGCAAGAAGCTTTGGAATAATAGTAGAAAGTACGGAATTAGTAGGTCCAGTACCAGTAATGGCACTAGAAGATATGATGAAGTTCTATTTACAAGTTCATAGTTTTGATATGGAACAAGTATACTAAAATTTAAAATCAAGGGGAAAAAGCATATGATATATTTAGATGGGAATAGTCTTACAATAGAAGAAGTAGTTAAAATATGTAGATTCGATGAAAAAGTAGAATTAACTAAAGAAGCTATAGAAGCCATAAATAAATCAAGAGAATTAGTAGAAAGATTACTAGATGAAGGTAGAGTAATCTATGGAATAAACACTGGTTTTGGAAAGTTTAGTGATATAGCTATATCACCAGATGAATTAGAAGATCTTCAAGAAAACTTAATATTATCAGATGCTGTTGGAATAGGAAAACCATTTGATACAGAAATAGCAAGAGCAATAATGCTACTTAGAGTAAATGCACTTGCAAAAGGATACTCAGGAATTAGACTATCTACAGTTCAGACGTTAATAGATATGTTAAACAAAGGTGTTCATCCGTTAATAAGAGAAAAAGGTTCGGTAGGTTCAAGTGGAGATTTATGCCCTCTTGCGCATATGGTACTACCTATGATAGGCGAAGGGGATGCTGAATATAAAGGCAAAATAATGGATTCTAAAAAGGCAATGGAACTTGCAGAAATACCTGTTGTTAGATTAAAAGCAAAAGAGGGATTAGCATTAATTAACGGAACTTGTGCTATGACAGCTGTGGCATCTTTAGCACTTTACGATACTTTAGTTTTAATGAAAACAGCAGATATAGTTGCATCACTTACAGTAGAAGCACTAGAAGGAATAACAGATGCATACGATGAAAGAATTCATCTTGCAAGACCTCAAAGAGGACAATTAAAGGTTGCTAGAAACTTATTAAAAATCTTAAAAG
Organism: Romboutsia sp.; assembly: GCA_036646635.1. Lineage (GTDB taxonomy): Bacteria > Bacillota > Clostridia > Peptostreptococcales > Peptostreptococcaceae > Faecalimicrobium. Next base: position 11,940 of record JAVXLU010000039.1, on the reverse strand, counting down.
GAAGTTCATTAACAACTAGACAGGGTCAAAAGAGAGTTCAAGATGGATATACATTAAGATGTGTACCTCAAATACATGGTGCAAGTAGATTAGCGATAGACTATATAAAAGAAACAGTAGAAGTTGAAATAAATTCAGCTACGGATAATCCATTAATATTTACAGATGGAGAAGATATATTATCAGGAGGAAACTTCCATGGACAGCCAATAGCAATAGCTATGGATACTCTTGGAATTGCAGTTGCTGAATATGCGAATGTATCTGAAAGAAGAATAGAAAGATTAGTAAATCCAGCATTAAGTGGACTTCCAGGATTTTTAACTAAAGAAGAAGGGATAAACTGTGGATTTATGGTAGCTCAATATGCAGCTGCAGCAGTTGTATCTGAAAATAAAGTTCTTGCACACCCTGCTAGTGTAGATTCAATACCAACATCAGCAAATCAAGAAGATCATGTAAGTATGGGAACAATAGCTGCAAGAAAAGCAAGAGAAATTATAAATCACACTCAACATGTTCTTGGAATAGAGCTACTTTGTGCAACACAAGCAGTTGATTTTAAAGACCCTAACTTATTAGCACCAGGGACAAAAAATGCTTATGATAAAGTAAGAGAAAATATAACATTTATGCAAAGAGATAGATTAATATATAAAGATATGGATAAAGCTAAGGAACTAATAAGCTCTAAACAAATATTAGATTCTGTTGAAAACTTAATAGGAGAATTAGAATAGTTTATATTTCATCTATATTATTTTTATCTAAATCCACACCATCAACTGAGATACCTATAAAGATAAAAGATTTAATATTGCGAAGTTTTAATATAAAGATAAAAGAACTTTATTTGTAATATTTATCTAGGTAATATTTAAGAATAAGTTTGAATATAGGGGGAGGGGATTTAATGAGTGAAATATTAGCATTTACAGTACTCATGGCAATTCTTGCTTTTGGGGATGTAATATCAACAGCAACTAAAGCTAAAATACCATCTGTATTTGTTATATCCATTGTAGCAATAGCTGGATTTTGGAGCAATATAATACCAACAGATATATTATACTTAACAGGAATATCATTACCTTTAATTTACGTTTTTTATTATTTACAATTACCTCATATGGGAGCATTAATGAGTGTAAAAGAAATGCTACAACAGTGGAAAACTATACTGATTTGTATAGCAGGTATAGTAGGAATAGCGGTATTTACACTTACAATAGGAACATTATTATTTGGGTGGGAGACTGTAGTAGTAGGAACTCCACCTCTTGCAGGAGGAATAGTAGCAGTTGAAATAATGAAAACTGCGGCATTTGAAAAAGGATTAGATTCATTAGGGTTGCTTGCAATAGGAGTATTTGTATTACAAGGGTTTGTAGGATATCCATTAACAGCAGCTCTTTTGAAAAAAGAAGCAAATAGATTATTAAAAGAATTTAGAGTAGGTAATATGTCCATAGATTCCAATATATCAACAATATCAAAGACATCTAAAAAGAAGTTATTACCTCAATTGCCAGAAAAATATATTTCAAATAATACTGTATTATTTAAACTAGCAATAGCTGGTCTTATAGGTATAGCAATAACGAATCTAACAGGTGAATTTGTATCAAGATATGTAATTTTACTTGTAGTTGGTGTTATACTTTCAGAAATAGGATTCTTAGATAGAAGTCCTTTAGTTAAATCTCAAGTATTTGGATTTTCAATGGTAGTAATTGTTGGATATTCTGTTATAGATGGTTTAAGTGGAATCACTCCAGAAATATTAATGTCAATGATTGGTCCACTTATAGGAATAATAGTAATAGGTGTTTCTGGATTACTTTTATTCGCCATGATAGTAGGAAAAAAATTGGGATTTAGTAAAGAAATGGCAATGGCAGTTGCCCTTACAGCTTTATATGGATTCCCATCAAACTTTATATTAGCACAAGAAGCAGTTAAAGCTATTGAGTGTAATGAAGAAGAAAAGGAATTTTTAACAACTCATATAGAGCCAAAGATGATTGTTGGAGGATTTACAACAGTTACGATGGCATCAGTTTTACTTGCAGGAATATTTGTCAAGTTTTTATAAGGAGATATTATGGATATAAAAAAAGAAGCGTTAGACATACAACATGATATTATAAAGTGGCGAAGAGATTTACATAAAACTCCTGAAACGGGACTTTTACTGCCACTAACAAGGGGTTATATAATAAAAGAACTAGAAAAAATGGATATAAAGTATACTACGTATGAAACTCATTCAGGGATAGTATGCATTATAGGGGATGAAAATAAAGGTATATGTATAGGTGTAAGAGCAGATATAGATGGGTTAAGTGTAAATGAAGAAATAGAAAGTGAATTTAAATCACAAAATAGTAATATGCATGCTTGTGGTCACGATGCACATGCAGCAATATTATTAGGAACAGCTAAGCTTCTAAAGAAATATGAAGACTTGTTAAATGGATGTGTAAAACTAATATTCCAACCAGGAGAAGAAGGTCCAGGAGGAGCTTATCCAATGGTACTTGATGGAGTATTAGAAAATCCAAAAGTTGAAAAAATATTTGCACTTCATGTAGGAAGTTTAGCAGGAAAAGAGAAAAATGGAAGTATAACAGTAAACTATAAAAATACATTTGCAGCAGATGATCAATTATATATAAAGATAAAAGGTAAAGGTGGTCATGGCTCAATGCCACACCAAACAGTAGACCCTGTTGCAATAGCAGGTAATGTGATTATGTCACTACAAAATATTGTAAGTAGAGAGGTATCACCTCATAATAGTGCAGTAGTAACTATAGCTAGTGTCTTTAGTTCTAATGATACATATAATGTTATACCAGAGTATGTTGAATTAAAAGGAACTATAAGAACATTAAATTATGAAACAAGAGATTTTGTATTTGATAGAATAAGAAAAATAGTAGATTATACTGTAAATGGATTTAGAGGAGAGTATGAACTTGAATTTAGAGATGGATATCCACCTCTTATAAACTCTAAGGAAGTAACAGAAGAATTTATAATCAGTGCTAAAAAGATAGTTGATGAATGCGACATAAATATTATGGAAAATTCTTTAATGGGTGGAGAAGATGCAGCATTTTTCTTTGAAAAAATACCTGGGTCTTATTTCTTCTTAAATACACCTAGCGAACATAATGGAGTTTTATATCCTGCACATAATTCAAAGTTTAAAATAGATGAAACTTATTTATATTTAGGTAGTGCATTATTTACTCAAGTTGTTATGGATTTGATTGGATAAAATTACTTATATATTTTAGTTTTATATCCTAATAAGGTATAGAATAGATATTAAATTATTTATTTTATATCTTTTTTTATTGAAAAGGATGCTATAATGCTTTAAAAATTGTAGAGCAAAATATATATATCCTCAGAATGAAGGTTTAAAAAGCATGGCTACAAAGTGAATACTAGGATTAGTCATGGGTATATAATGATAGAGAATTAAAAAATATATAAGTAGATGTGGAATTCAAAAAGTAAATATATAGGAAAAGAGAACATATTTTGTGTTCTCTTTTCTATATATATATAAAATTGATTAAGATATATTATATAAAAAATAATAAGTAGTAAGTTATAAAACAAATGAAACTTTATATTTATATTTAACGTCTAATATATATAAAGGTTTATATATAAACTAATAAATGTATATAAATATTATTCGAGATGGGTTAGTTAAGTTTAAGTAGTATTATACATTTATAATAAAAAACATAATTAAAATATTATAAGAGGGAATTTATAATTAAGTAAACAGGGGGGAGAAATAAAAAGTTGAAAAGTAAAGTTAGGAATAAAAGCAATTTAAGAAATAAATTAGCTATTATTACGGGTTTAGAATTTATAATACTAGAGTTTATAATATTAGGATTAATAATATCATATATAATTAAATTAACTGCGTTTTAAAAATAAAAGGAGCATCTTAAAATTATAAAAGGAGTATTTTATAATTTTGAAGTGCTCCTTTTACAACTTAATTATTTCTTTTTTTAGAAAAGTTCATAATAGTAAAAGTTCTGAATAAAGAAGAAACGACTAAAACTCCAAGTGCAATAGAACCACTTACAAAGAGTGTATTGGCTCCTGTAGATATTGCTTCAGTAAATTTATTTTGAACTAAATAAAACATTGTATTATATAAACCAAGTCCAGGGATTAATGGTATTATTCCTGGAATTACAAATAGTATAGTAGGTTGCTTAAATCTCCTAGCTAAAATTTCGCTAAATATAGAAACTAATACAGCTGCTATAAAGTTAGAAGACATATTTTGAAATCTAAGTCTCATTAAAATAACATATAAAACCCAACCAATAGTACCAATTATTCCTGCAGGAATGGCGGTAGTTCTTGGAGAATTTAAAAAGATTGCAAATCCAACAGCTGCTAAGAAAGAAAATATAATGTGTATATATAATGGTAATTCAATCATTATAAAATTCCTCCTGTTTTAAAATATATATTAAGTATTAAACCTACACCAGAAGCAATAGAAAATGCAGTTATTCCGGCTTCAAAAGCACGTGTAACACCAGAAATTAAATCTCCAGAAATTAAATCACGAACAGCTTTTATAAATGGAACTCCAGGAAGAAGTGGCATGATAGAACCAACTATAAGCATTTTAGGTGTATCTATAATTCCTAACTTAGTAAGGGCAACACCTGCAAGAGCTATTAAAATAGACGCAGTTAAAGTTGAAAATGCAGATATATTACTTATTTTCATCATTTTTTCAAAACTTACCATGGCTATTATAGAAGTAATAAGTGTAAGTGCAAAAGTTAATATATCATCTCCACCTACTAAAACAGCAAAACTTGCTGAGCCAATTGCAGTTGCGATGTTAATTAGCCATGTAGGATAAGGAGAATCGCTTTCTAAATGTTTTAATTCACAAAGTGCATCCTTAATAGATAAATCAGTATTAGAAACAAATTTTCTAGAAAAACTATTTAGTAAAGCAACCTTATTTAAGTTTATTGATCGATGTTTAATTACTTTCATAAAAGAATAACCATCAAATCTATCATCAGATATGATTATAACAGTTGGTGAAGTAAAAACATTTATATGATTAAATCCTCTAGATTTACAAATTCGAACGATACTGTCTTCAACACGATACGTTTCAGCTCCACTTGAAATCATAAGCTCTCCTATGAATAAAGCGAGTCTAAGAATTTCTTTTTTATAAGTGCAATTATATTCTATGCTCATAAAACCTCCAAATTTAAAATGTTAATAATGTATGTTATGACAAACTTTAAAAAAATATTTATTATAAAAAATTATGATGAGTTTTTTAATTATATAATAATTTTTAGAGTGAATAAAAATTAAAGATATGTATAAATCATCTAAATATTATATAGCTTGACAATAAAATTATCAATACATTAATTATTAATGTTTTATATTATATATAAATTACGATGAATAATATTATATTGAGGTGATTGTCGTATATATAGGTTATAATATAGTTATTATTAAGAGTTACATATTAGGAGGTAGGTAAAATGGTTTCAACAAAGGGTAGGAATATATGGATTATAGCGGGTATAATTTTCTTCATATCAGCTATAGTAGGATTTGTTAATAAAAGTTCAAATGCATGGTTAACACTTTTAGTAAGTATGATTGATTTTTTGATAGCATATAGAGAGAATGAAAAAATAAAATCTGAAATTAAAGAAAAAGAAGAGTCTAAAATAAAAGACAAAGTAAATAAAAGAAAGAAGAAAAAAAATAAAACAAAACATAAAAAATAAAAAAAGTGATGCATAGATTATATAAAATTATATTAACTATAAAATAACAAAGTAGGTATAGAAAATAAAACTATAGCTACTTTGTTATTTTATAAAAAAATCTTTATATTTAAATGTTCCTTTAATGGTTTTGAGAAGTAAGATGGAGAAGAAAAGCAAACTAAGCTACTAATTTCAGATATTGAGTAACTACTTTTTCTAAGTAAATCCCAAGATTGTTTAATTTTATATAATTAATTATATAATCTTGAGGACTTATCATCATATCTTTTTTGAAAATTTTAAAAAAGTGGATTCTTGGGTAATATCTCCAAATGGAAACAAATTTATCAAGCTATCAAGGTCGAACCGACCTCTATATACAATCTTTGTTTACTAGTTTTCATTCTTAGTAGAACCCACCCTCATTGGATTGTGAATGAACTAAGTCTATACACTTCATGGCTTGGTTTTCGCTCCATGTATAGTTGGCGATTGATTGAATATTTTACGTTGCTAATCATTTCTAGCAACAACTCCATATATTCAGTTTTGAAAGTTCTAAACGTATTTCTAGTGTATCAAAACAATATCCTATCGGCAAGGCGTAGATTCACTAGGCTAAAGACCTAGTGGATTTATGCCTTGATTCTTTAAACAAAAAATATACTACCATTAAAAGATAGATTCCGATGCCTATCTTTTAATGGTAATACAAAATCAGGATAAATTTAAAATAAAAACATTAATGAGTATATTATAATTATGTACACGTTTTAAAATAATATACACTAATATTAATATATATTAAAAAAGTTTTCCTAGAATTGCTTATTTAAATTTGAAAAATACTGTAATATATAAGTAGATAAATTCTACAATGGGGGATAGAGATGAGTTTAAAAAAGGGAAATAGAAAATTATATTATGAGATACCAATATGTTTTAATTGTTTAAAGTCGGTAAATTTAAAAAATGTAATATCAAGCGATACTAAGGATAATTATCGATATATAATTTGTGACTGTGGACAAATAATAAAGGTTGTAAAATTTAATAATGAAGAATATTTAGCTAGAATAAAAAGAAATGGTAAAGAAGTAAAGGAAGCATGTGAATTATTTTTTAAAAATGAATATAGTAAGACTAGAGATAAAAGTATTAATAAAGATAAAAAAACAATAATAGATTTTATTATAGATAAAAATGAACAAGTACAAACTAGAAAAAAAGATAAGAAGAAAAGTAATTTAACAATAATAAAGTAATTTAAAAGTTAAAAATCGACATTATAAAGTAAAGAGTATCATTAATAAAGAAGATTTCATATATTACATTAGAGGTGTTAAATATGGACATTGAAGAAATTATGACACAAGTAAAAGGCATTATGGATACTTATAATTTAAACTTTGAAGAAGCATTAGAAATATTTAAAGTTAAAAAGACACAAGAAAATATACAATATATAGCAGAAAAATTAGATAATATAAGTATGGAAATAGAAATAACATCTAAAAATATAGATAATATAAGAGAAGTATTATCATATACGAAATAAATATTTTAAGAAAGTATTTCTTGATGAAAATAATTATTAAGAGGTACTTTTTCTTATGAATTAAAATACAAATAGAGTTTATGTAGAAAATAAGTAACATACAAAAGTATCTCAAAATGAGCTAAATCATTAGGGG
>JAVXLU010000039.1:0-4423 GCA_036646635.1 Romboutsia sp. | reverse complement strand
TGCTAATAAATTTCCTTTATATAGAATATATAAAGGAAATTACCATATCTATGTAAAATATATTAGTTAAATAAATTATTTAAAATTAAAATTAGAGGATGTGTATATATGAACATTACAGAAAAGAATTATAGAATGTTTGAAATATATGCTAAAGATTATAAAAAAAATGTACAAGAAGATAATGAACAGAAGATTATTAAGTTAGAATCTAAGATGAACAATATAGATGAAGAATTAACTAAATATATTAAAAATTTCTGTAAGTTAGATTTAGAATTTAAAGAAAATACAATGGAATTTCCTGATCCTATAAAATATTATCTAGAAAATGGAATAGCTTTGAATACATTTAATTACATAAATAATACTGAATGGGAAGGGTTTTGGAAAAAGTGTAGCGGAAAAGATTTAGAGTATTTTATATTATATTTAGAATACCCAATTATATATCCTAAAAATGAAAATTATGTAGAAAGTAATAAAAACTTAATAAAATTATTTAAATCTGAAACTGGTTTTGGAAAAATTCCTTATGGAGTTTCTTGTGCGGAAAGAATAAATGAAAAATATTTTAAATAGACATAAAAAATTTTTAGTATTGATGTAAATTATAAATATATATTTTTTTATATTAATTAGTATCATTTACTAATGTAGAATAATGTCGTATAATTATTTTGAATGTAAATAATTGGGATGATAATGAGGTGGAGATGAATTGAAAAAAGTTGCATTAGCTACACTAGCACTATTACCAATAGGTACAACTATGGTAAGTGGAGCAGGGGAAATGGGAATAGTTACAACAAGCTCACTAAATGTAAGAAGTGGAGCAGGTACTAATTATAATGTTATTTTTACAGTAAAGAAGAATGAAAAGATTGAGATAAAAGAAACCTTAAATGGATGGTATAAAATAAGAACCAACTCTGGAAAAGAAGGTTGGTCTTCTTCTACATATATATCAAAAACAAGTCAAAATAATAATGAAGCTGTAACAGGAAATAAGAAAAAAACTACTGATAGAGTTAATCTAAGAAATGGTGCCGGGACTAGTTACAGAGTAATTACTACTTTAAATAAAGGCGAAGTATTAGAAGTAATATCTGAAAGTAATGGATGGACAAAAGTTAAATATGATGGAAGATTAGGTTATATTTCTAGTCAATATTTAGAAAATATACAATCAAACTCTAATAATATAACTTCAACAAAAATAGTCGATATAGATTCATTAAATGTGAGAAGTGGTCCGAGTACAAGTAATAGTATAGTAGGTAAACTACGCAAGGGTGAAAAAGTAAGTGTAATATCAGAAAGTAATGGATGGTCAAAGATAAACTATAATTTAAAAATTGCATATACCTCTACAATGTATTTAAAAGCACAAGGTACAAGTAATATACCACAGGAACCATCTAAACCAGAAGTAAGCCAAGAAACAAAAGTGGTGAATACATCTTCATTAAATGTAAGAAGTGGACCAGGAACAACTTACTCTAAATTAGGAAGTTTAAAACAAGGTAATAAAGTAGAAGTAATATCTGAAAATAATGGATGGTCAAAGATAAAGTTTAATCAAAACTATGGATATGTATCAAGTGAATATTTAATTAAAATTACAGAAGCACCAGTACAACCAACACCACCTGTTGTCAATGGAGATAGTACTCAAATAGTAAGTGGAGCTACTATACATAATAAAGGATTAAATTATTCATTAAATAACCATGTACAAAAACAATATGATACAGCTAAAAATGTAATACATACTAGTAAGCCAAGAAGTAGTGATATATTAACTACACTCAGTATAGCTCAAACGAGATCATATATTAGTGCAGATAAAAATGATTTAGAATACTTTATAAATCCCAATAACTTTAAAAACAATAAAAAAGGGATGTTACAGTTTTTAAGATTAGATAGTTATAAAGATGGAATAACTGCTAGTGAATTAAATGCATTTTTAAATTCACAAAAACTTTCATCACAAGGAACGAATGTATTCCATAATCAAGGTCAAGCTTTTATAGATGCAGCTAAGAAAAATAATATAGATTTAGTGTATCTTGTAGCACATTCTATGTGGGAAACAGGATATGGTACTTCAACATTAGCACAAGGTCAAATACTTACAAGTTATAAAGGTCAAGCATTAAGTTCTCCAGTTAAAGTTTATAATTTCTTTGGAATAGGTGCATTTGATGGTACAGCTAATTTATCAGGAGCAGAGGCTGCTTATAAAAATGGATGGACAACAATAGAAGCTACTATTGAAGGGTCTGCAAAATGGATATCAAATAATTATATAAAAAGTTCATCAAATAATCAAAATACAATTTATAAAATGAAATTTAACTATGATAATCCAAGGCATCAATATGCAACAGATGTAAATTGGGCAAATGGAATATCGGGTATAATGTATAAAATAATAGGAATGTATGATAATTCTAGTAATTTAAGGTTTGAAATTCCTAATTATAATGGATAACATTAAATAAAAATGACTATGGAAAAAATTCATAGTCATTTTTATTTAATATTATATTATTTTAAATATCTTTTGTATTTAAAAAATACATCTATATTATGTTCTTTAACAATATTTTTTAGGTTACCAAAGTTATAGGTAGCTAGTGCATATTGTTTCATCTTATTAAAAATTAATGTTTCTTCTTCATTATTGAATATTAAAAAGTCTCTAGCAATTTCCCAAGCCTTAGATTCTCTATCAATTAAATTCTTTTTCAATCTTATAACACAGTTTTCTAAATCATAAGGTAAATTAGATTTATAAAAATCAGTATTATTTATATCTATATCATATTCGATAAGTTTATCTACAATGTCGGATAGAATTTCTGAATATTCATCCTTAGAATTAGAAATATCTGGGTCTAATATATGACCAACCTCATGAGATAGTACAAATGTAGCGATAGACTTAATATTAGTTGAGTTAATAGGAATAACATTCTTATCTACATTTATAAAAGTAAAAAAATTATAACAAAAGGATAAAAAGCCAATTCTAGAGGCTAAAATAATTTTGAAATTAGGCAGTGTACAAATAGGTATGTTTCTGATTCTAGAGTAATAAAGATATACTTTTTTATTTACGCTAAAGATTGATAAAGAGTCTTTAAGTAATTTTTTTTCTCCTAATTCTTGATAGTAAAGTGCTATTTTATTATATTTATCTGCATCAAAAGAAGACATGATAACACCGCCTTGAGTTATAGTTTTATATATTATAATATTAAATAAACTCAAATTTGTAGCTAATCCAAATTTAAATAGTATATATATAAATTTAGGTTTCTTAATTCACAAAAGGGTATATACCTATGATATAATATTTAGTCTAAGGAAGGAGTGTTTTATGGAAACTATAAAAGAGTACTTAGATAAATTAGAAATAAATAATAATATATTATCAAAACAATTAAATGAAGTTTATATAAATAAGGTAGTTTACTTTAAAGAAGATAAAATAGTTTATTTTTATTTAACTTCAAAGGATGTAGTTAATTATGAATTATTAGAAGATTTTAGAGAAGAACTAAAAGAAAAATTAGATTATTTTAGAGATATAAAACTAAAAATACGATATACCGGATTAGATAGAAAAGCTAATAAAGATATAATAAAAAGATATTGGATGAATATTATATATATTTTAAAACAATTATGTCCATCAATAGCAGGATGGTACAAGCAAATTGAATATTTATGCATAGATGATTTATTAAAAATAAAATTACCTAAGGGGTTATTTTATGAAAGATTAATAAAACAAAATGTAGTACATGTATTAAAAATGATATTAATTGAAGAATTAGGAATTGAAATTAATATAGAAATTGAAAGAGCTGTAGATGAAGAAGTAAACATTGAGAAAATAATTAAAAAAACAGATAGAATAACAGAAGAAAAAATAAGAGAATTAGAAATAAATAATCAAAATATATCTAAAGAAGATGAGGAATTAGGGTATGTTATAAAGCCTGAATTTGACGATAACTTAATTTATGGTGATAATGTACACGCTATGCTAGAGAAAATAGATAGTTTAAATAATACATCTGGAACTATAAGTATAATTGGTGAGGTATTTGATGTTGAAACTAAAGAACTGAGGAATGGTAAAATATTACTAATAGCATCAGTTACAGATTATAGCAGTTCAATAAGTTGTAAACTATTTTTAAATGATACTAATAAAGATAGTGTATTAGATAATGTTACGAAAGGTTCATATTTAAAAATTAAAGGTGATGTAATTTATGATACTTACCAAAGAGAACTTACTATGACTATAAGTGGTATAAGAAAAGAAATAAAGCCTGAAAGAGTAGATACTAGTGAAACTAAAAGAGTAGAACTTCATGCTCATACTCAAATGTCATCTATG
>JAVXLU010000038.1:0-17552 GCA_036646635.1 Romboutsia sp. | reverse complement strand
AGATGATATAGACAAAGAAAGTAGTTTAAAATTATTAGTATTAGTATTAGCTTTAAATGAAGATATAGTAAGACTTGTTGATAATTTTGATTTTGTAAATAGAGTTCCTAAGATAGTTATATATCTAAATAATGAAAGTTGTATAAGTGAAAATATGATTATTTTACTTGGATACATTCATAATATAGGAATTGATATTATTATATTTAATCCATCAGGACTTTGCAATATAAGCAATATTATAAAAGATGATAGATTTAATTCATCTAGACTACAAGATATAAATTATAAATCAGAGTATAAAAATTTAGCAAACATAAAACAAAATGTTTTTTCTAAATTTTTCAAATAAACCACATAGGAGTAATGTTATGAATGAATTTAACAATGAACTAGATATTATTGAACAAAGTGATTTATATAAGCAAAACTTAAGACAAATGAGGGAAGTTCAAGATTTAACAAATGAAATAGAAGTACAAAATATTAACTCTATAATTCAATTTGGTCAAAAGGCAAGTGAAAATATATCAAAAGTATCCGATGAATTATTAGTATCTATTAAAGAAGTAAAGGCTGAAGAAGCTGGTGAAATGCTTTTAAGTCTTACAAAAATTATGGATAAGTTTGATATAAAAGAGTTTGATAATCAAAAACAACCAGGATTAATATCAAAACTATTTAAAAATGCAGGAGATACTATTGCTAAGTTATTCCAAAAATATGATACTATGGGATATGAAATAGAAAAGGTTTATATACTCCTTAAAAAGTATGAAAACGAAATAAAAGATTCGAATGAAAAACTTAAAAAATTATATGATGGAAATATAGAGTATTACAAGCAATTAGAAAAATACATTGTTGCAGGTGAATTAGCATCTGAGGAAGTAGATATGTATATAAGTCAATTTTCAAATGATATGACAATGAATATAGATGAAAAACAAATGATGACTCAAAGTTTAGAAGTATGTAAAGAAATGCTACAACAACGATTATATGATTTAAAAGTAGCTGAAAATATAGCAATACAAGCAGCACCTATGATTCAAACTATACAATTATCAAACTTTAATTTATTAAGAAAGATTAATACATCTTTTATAATAACACTACCAATATTTAAGCAATGTTTAGCACAAGCTATTATTTTAAAAAGACAAGAAATACAAGCTAAGTCTTTAAAACAATTAGACGATAAAACTAATGAGCTTATAATGAGAAATGCACAGTCGACTGCAAGGCAATCTGTAGATATTGCTAAAATGGCATCTGGAAGTGTAGTGGCGATAGAAACTTTAGAAAAATCTTATCAAACAATAATGAAAGGTATAGAAGAAACTAAATCTATACAACAAGAAAATAAGAGTAAAAGAAATGAAAATACTTTAAAGTTAGAACAAATAAAATCAAATATGAAAAGAAATATATCAGGAGTATAGTACTAAGATAGATGGGATGAAAAATGGATACAAATAAATATACTCATTGTGGATACGAGGAAATGGGTGAAGGTATCTTTAAAGGTCATGGTGGTTTAATACTACAAGATTTATTTTTATATCTAGTGTAGCAGTAGTAGTTGATGTATGTACAGATTGTGGTAATATTATATTATCTATGAAAGCGACTAATCCTAAAAAAATTAAGTAACATAATGATATAAAGTAGTTATAAGTCTTTTATAAAGATTATTATAAATTTGTAATAAAAATACATATTGAATAGGAGAGTATAATTATGGCAATAAATTTAGGGAGAAGCAACAATACTATAAATGCTTTAAATTTACAAAAGCATGATGTACTAGACTTAACAAAGAAAAATCCAGGTTTAGAAAAAGTAATACTAGGAGTTGGATGGGTTGTAGCAAGTATATGTCTAGATTTTGATATAGATATATGAGCTTTTTTATTATATGAAATTGGAAAAGTAGGTCAATTTCCTGCAGATGTAATATTTTTCAATAATAAGTTTGGAGAGGGTATACATCTAGAAGGTGATAATAGAACTGGTGTAGGTTCTGGTGATGATGAAAGAATACAAATTGATTTAAATAAAATAAGAAATAATGTGAAAAAGATTATATTTATAGTTACGATACATAATGCACAAGAGAGAAGACAAACATTTGGTATGGTAAATAACTCTTATGTAAGATTATTAGATGCTAAGAATAATGAAAAAGAAATATGTAGATTTAATTTAAAGGAAAATGGATCTACTGTTACTTCAATACTTTTTGCTGAATTATACAAAGACAGCTATGAATGGTATTTTAAAGCAATTGGTGATGGTAAAATAGCAGACTTAAATGGTATGCTAGGATTATATATGTAAATAGAAAAAAATGTAAAGGGGAAAAATATGAGCTTATTGAACTTACAAAAAAATGATATACTTGATTTAACTAAAAAAGACCCTACTTTAAATAATATAGTATTAGGTGCAGGATGGGATGTAGCTAAAAAAGGATTATTTAGTTTTGGGGCATCAGATATGGATTTAGACTTATCTGCACTACTATTAAATGAAAATAATAAAATAATAGGAGAAGATGGTATAATATTCTTTAATCAACAAAGAGGTAAAGGGATATTTTTACATGGAGATAATAGAACAGGTGCAGGTGATGGAGATGATGAAAAAATATCAATAACATTAGATAAATTACCTACTAGCTGTAAAAAGGTTATATTCTCTGTAAATATATATAAAGGCAATGAAAGAAAACAAGATTTCTCAAAAGTTAGAAATGCTTATGTAAGAATACTTAATGGTGACAATAGAAATAGTGAAGTTTGTAGATATAACTTAAGTGAAGATGGAAAAAATGCAACTTCATTAATATTTGCAGAACTTGAAAAAATTAGTTCTGATTGGAACTTTAAAGCACTAGGTCAATTAGAACAAGGCAATTTAAATTCATTAATAAAAAAATATAAATAAGAGGTGGATAAAATGGGAATTAATTTAGGCGGGCAAGCTCCAATATTAAATTTACAAAAAAATGATATATTAGATTTAACAAAAAGAAATCCAGGGCTTAAAAAAGTCACTTTAGGTGCAGGATGGGATATATCAAATGGTGGTGTTGATTTTGATATAGACATAGCAGCATTTCTATTAGATTCTAATAATAAATTTAATTCAATATCTAATGTAATATTCTTTAATAACAAGCAAGGTCAAGGGATTACTTTATCAGGAGATAACAGAACTGGTGCAGGTAATGGAGATGATGAAACTATAAATATAGAATTAGATTACATAGATCAAAGTATACAAAAAGTAGTTTTTGTAGTTACTATACATGATGCACAGTCTAGAAGGCAAACATTTGGCATGGTAAATAACTCTTATGTAAGACTATTAGATACAGTAAATAATAATAGAGAATTATGTAGATTCAACCTAAAAGCTGATGGTTCTACTGCTACATCTGTATTATTTGCAGAGCTTTATAGAGATATGGGTGAATGGCAGTTTAAAGCAGTTGGTGAAGGAAAAATAGCTGATCTTAATGGAGTATTAGCATTATATAGTTAAAAGCGAGAAATATTAATTAAAAAATAAGGCTAGAACTTAAATCTAGCCTTATTTTTTAATTAATAGATTGACTGAATAAATATAAAAATGATAAAATTTAAATTTAGCATAAATTCAATTTAAATTATGAATATTAACTATAGAGCAGAGGAGAAAAAAGATGATACTTTTTGAAAAAAAGCATAAGGAAACAGGAAAATCTTATGCATATAGGGTATTAAAAGATAATATAATGTCCCTAGAACTAAAGCCAGGAGATTTATTAAGTGAATCTGATTTATCGGAAAAACTAAATATATCAAGAACTCCGATAAGAGAAGTATTGATGAGATTAAAAAATGAACATCTTATAGAAGTAAAGCCACAATCTGGTACTTATGTATCTTTAATAGATTATAGTCTTATTAATGAAGCGATTTTTATGAGAACTACGTTAGAAAAGGAAGTATTAAAAGAAGCTTGCAATAATTTTCCTGAAGAATTATTTATGGAACTTGAAAAAAACTTATTTGCACAAAGGTTATTAGCAGATAAAGAAGGCAAAGAAATTGAGATACATGATTTAGATAAAAAATTTCATAAGTTAATATTTTTAGGGTGCAACAAAATAAATATATGGGATAGTATTATGAATATAAGTACACATTACAATAGAATGAGACTTATATCAGAGATGAAAAGTAATAAAAAGCAGATAATCAATCAACATGGCGAAATGTTAGATATTATTAAAAATAAAGATGTGTATAAGATAGATGAATATATAAACAAACATATAATGAAACCTGCTAAAAAATGGAATGAAATTATTGATGAAAATGAAGATTTGAAGTCATATATAAAGTAAATGAAATTAGACATCTGTATATTACAGATGTTTTTATTGTAGAAAAATAGCATTTATTGTAGAATAAGTAGTAAAAATTTAGGAAAAGGTATTGCTTGATAAAACTAAATATGCTAGTATACAAGTATATAAGATTAAAGGGAGGTACAGAAATATGAAATTACCATTTAATATTGATTTAAAAGATAAGGTTTGTGTAGTAACAGGTGGTACGGGAGTACTTTGTGGGGCAATGGTAGATGCATTAGCAAAATGTGGAGCTAAGGTTGCAATACTTGCATTAGGAAAAGAAGCTTGTGAAGCAAAAGCAAAAATTATAAATGATAATGGTGGATGTGCCATAGGAATAGAAGCTAATGTTTTAGATAAAGAAAGTTTAAAGAGAGCACATGATATAATTTCAAAAGAATTTGGTCCATGTGATATATTAATAAATGGTGCTGGTGGAAACCACCCAAAAGGAACTACAACTAAAGAGTATCTGCTTGAAGAAGATTTAGATAATGATGAATTAACATCATTTTATGATTTAGATCCAAAGGGTGTTGAGTTTGTATTTAACTTAAACTTCTTAGGAACATTACTTCCATCACAAGAGTTTAGTAGAGATATGCTAAATAGAAAAGGATGTTCAATAATAAACATTTCTTCAATGAATGCGTATACTCCACTTACAAAGATACCTGCATACTCAGGAGCTAAAGCTGCAGTAAGTAACTTTACTCAATGGTTAGCTGTACATATGTCAAAAGTTGGCGTAAGAGTAAATGCAATAGCACCAGGATTCTTTGTAACAGCTCAAAATGAGAAGTTATTATTTAACGAAGATGGTACTCCAACAGAAAGATCTGAAAAGATATTAAACAGTACTCCAATGGGAAGATTTGGAGAAGCTAATGAGTTATTAGGTACTCTATTATTTTTAGTATCAGAAGATGCATCTGGATTTGTAAATGGTGTAGTAATACCAGTAGATGGAGCATTCTCAGCATACTCAGGTGTATAGAAGGAGATAAATATGTTAAATAAAATAAAAAATGAAGGTATAGTTGCTGTAATAAGAGCAAAGGATCATGATGAAGCAAAAGGATATATAAATGCTTGTGTTAAGGGTGGAATAAGAGCAGTTGAACTTACATACTCAATACCAAACGTTGTTGATTTAATAAATGAATTAAGAGATGATAAAGAGTTAATATTAGGTGTTGGAAGCGTACTAAATGGTAAAATGGCTAAAGATGCAATTTTAGCAGGTGCTAGATATGTAGTAAGCCCAGGATACAATGAAGAAGTAAATATAGTTTGTAAAGAACTAAATACTGTTTACTTACCAGGATGTATGACTATTACTGAAATAATGAATGCACTTGAAAAAGGGAATCAAATGGTTAAGTTATTCCCAGGAGATGTATTTGGTGCAAAATATATAAAAGCTGTAAAAGCTCCAATACCTCATGTTGATATTATGCCAACTGGCGGAGTTAGCATAGACAATATAGATAAATGGTTTGAGATGGGCGTATCTTGTGTAGGTGTAGGAAGTTCACTATTTAATGCAGGAAGCTTAGAAGATATAGAAAACTTAGCAAAAGAATTTGTGGAGAAGATAAAATATGTTAGAAGCAAATAAGGAAGTATTAGGATTTGGAGAAATAATGCTAAGACTTACTCCACCAAATAATCAAAAGATAATCCAATCAAATTCTTTTGATGCAACATATGGTGGTGGTGAGGCTAATGTAATAGCTAGTTTAGCTACATTTGGTCATAATACAAAATATGTAACTAAATTACCCAAAAACTCTTTAGGAGATAAGGTAATTAGGGATTTAAAAGCCTATAATATTGATACAAAGGATATAATACTAGGTGATGGAAGACTTGGAATATATTTTTTAGAGATAGGACATGGACTTAGAAGTACTGAAGTTATATATGATAGAAAACACTCTGCTATATCTATGGTAAGTAAAGATGAGTTTAATATTGAAAAAATCTTAGCTGGAGTTTCAATGGTTCATTTATCTGGTATAACACCAGCTTTAAGTAAGGAACTATATGATTTAACTATTGAGATAGCAAAATACTCCAAACGAGCTGGTATACTAGTATCCTTAGATTCTAATTATAGAGCTAAACTTTGGAGTTTAGAAGATGCTAGAGAATTCTTAGAGGAAATACTTCCTTATGTTGATATAGCATTTTTAGGAAATTTAGATATGACAAATATTCTAAAATATGAATCTTCTAATTTAGAATTTGAGGACAGCTTACTAGATTTATATAAGAAGCTATCTGCGAAATATCCCAACATAAAATATGCTTCATGTACTAGAAGAGAAGTTAACTCTATAAACAACAACTCTTTAAGTGGATACTTATTTGATAGAGAAAAGTTATATGTATCGAATAAGCACAACTTTGATATATTAGACAGAGTTGGTGGAGGGGATGCTTATACTGCTGGTGTATTACACGGAATTATTGAAGGTATGATACCTCAAGACATAGTTGAATTTGGTGTATGTGCAAGTGCATTAAAGCATTCAATAAGAGGAGATATAAATATTATTGATAAAGATAGTGTAATGAGCTTATTGAAAAAAGGTTTACAAAACATAAAAAGATAATTGGGGGAATATTGATATGGAAATGACATTTAGATGGTATGGCAAGGACGATCCTGTAAAAATTGAATATATAAGACAAATACCAGGTATGAAAGGTATAGTTACTGCAATATATGATATTCCAGTAGGAGATACTTGGCCTTTAGATAAAATATTAGATTTGAAAAAATCAGTAGAAGATCATGGATTAAGACTTTCAGTAATAGAAAGTGTACCAGTACATGAAGATATAAAATTAGGTCTTCCAACAAGAGATAAATATATAAAAAACTATCAAGAAACATTAAGAAATCTTGGGAAAGCAGGAATTGATACAGTTTGTTATAACTTTATGCCAGTATTTGACTGGACTCGTTCAGACCTAAACTATGAACTAGAAGATGGATCAACTTGTTTAATATATGATGAAGAAATAGTTAAAAAGATGGACCCAGCTTTAGGAGAATTAGAACTTCCAGGATGGGATACATCTTATGGAGAAGGTGGATTAAAAGGATTACTTGATCAATATAAGGATATAGATGAAGAAAGATTATGGGAAAATCTAGAGTACTTTATAAAAGCAATAATACCAGTAGCTGAAGAAAATAACGTAAAAATGGCTATACACCCTGATGATCCACCATGGTCAATTTTTGGACTTCCAAGAATAATAACAAGTTTTAAAAGTTTAGAAAGATTTATAAATATATATGATAGTGAATTCAACGGAATAACTTTATGTACAGGTTCTTTAGGATGCACTACTACAAATGATATAGTAGAATTAGTAAATTACTTTGGTAAAGAAAAAAATAGAATAAACTTTGCTCATTTAAGAAATATATTAATAACTGGAGAAAGTAGTTTCAATGAAGTAGCTCATTTATCAGAGTGTGGTTCACTTGATTTTTATGACATAGTAAAATCATACTGTGACTACGATTTTAAAGGTCCATACAGACCAGATCATGGAAGAATGATATGGGGAGAAACTGGTAGACCAGGATATGGATTATATGATAGAGCTTTAGGTGCTGTTTATATAAACGGTTTAATAGAAGCTATAAATAAAAATAAATAACAATAAATTGAAAAAAAATGTATGATATATTATAATTATAATATAAAATATAATCACATTAGAATATATATTCTAATGTGATTATATAAAATCTGGAGGATAAGATGAAAAAATTTATGGATAAAGATTTTCTATTAAATACAGATATAGCTAAAGAGTTATTTCATAATTATGCATGTAATATGCCAATATATGACTACCACTGTCATTTACAAGCAATTGAAATAGCACAAGATAAAAGTTATGAAAATATAACTCAAATGTGGTTATACCACGACCACTATAAATGGAGAGCTATGAGAAGTTTTGGTATAGATGAAAAATATATAACTGGAGATGCTAGTGATTTTGAGAAGTTTTATGAATTTGCAAAAATGATGCCTTACTTAATAGGAAATCCTATATATCATTGGTCTCATTTGGAATTAAAAAGATATTTCAATGTTGAAAAGTCTCTAAGTGAAAAGACGGCAAATGATATATGGAAAGAATGTAATGAGCAAATTGTTGAAAATAAGTTAACTGCTAGAAAACTTATAAAACTGTCAAATGTAGTATACATAGGAACAACAGATGACCCAATAGATGATTTAAAATATCATAGGTTTATAAATGAAGATGAAAGTTTTGAATGTGAAGTTAGACCTTCATTTAGACCTGATAGAGCATTGAAAATACAAAATAAAGATTTTTGTGATTATATAAAAATGTTGGCAAAAACAGAAGATACGGATATTAATACTTATGAAACATTATTAGAAGTATTAGAAAAAAGATTGAATTTATTTGTAGAAAATGGGTGTAGTATTACAGACCACAGTTTAGAAAGAGTTTATTTTGAGCCAGCAACATTTGAAGAAGTTTCAGAAATATTTGTTAAAGTTTTAGCGGGTAAGCAAATAGGTAAAATAGAGATGCATAAATATATGACTTATACTTTAATAGCATTAGGAAAAATGTATAGTGAAAGAAATATGGTCATGCAACTTCATATAGGAGCTCTTAGAAATAACAATACTAGAATGTTTGGTATGGTTGGTACTGATTCAGGATTTGATAGTATTGATGATGGGGAAATCGCTTACTCATTATCAAGGATATTAGATTCATTAGATGTAGAAGATAAGCTACCAAAGACAATTTTATATTGTCTAAATCCAAAAGATAATGAAGTTCTAGGAACTATGATTGGTAATTTCCAAGGAAGTCAGGTTGCAGGTAAGATACAATTTGGATCTGGATGGTGGTTTAATGACCAAAAAGATGGAATGCAAAGACAGCTTGTAGCGCTATCTCAATTAGGTCTAATAAGTAAGTTTGTAGGTATGCTTACAGACTCAAGAAGTTTCTTATCATTTACTAGACATGAATACTTTAGAAGAATACTTTGCAACTACTTAGGTGACTTAGTAACTAATGGAGAGTATCCATATGATATAGAAATGCTAGGGAACATAGTAGAAGATATATGTTATAACAATGCTAAAAAATACTTTGAATAATAGTACTAGGGGGAGTTTATCATGAAAAATAGAATCAAGATGCTTGCACTTTCACTTGCATTAGTTACTAGTTTATCAACTGTTGGATGTAATTCTACTAGTAGTGGAGATGTAAGGGTTATGAGAGTTGCTCATAACCAGGGTGAGGAACATCCTATACATCTAGCTTTAGAAGAGTTTGAGAAAATAGTTGAACAAAAAACAGATAAGCAAATAGATATACAAGTATATCCTAATGAATTATTAGGTGGACAACGTGAATCGGTTGAACTTACACAAACAGGAGCTATAGATATAGCTGTTGGAAGTATAAGTTTACTTGAAAGTTTTAATAAATCATATAGTGTATTTAATCTTCCATACTTATTTGATAGTGTAGAGCATTATCACGATGTAATGAATGATGCTGATATAATAGATGGAATATATGAATCTACTAGAGAATCTGGATTTGTTGGTCTTACATGGTTTGATGCAGGTTCAAGAAATATGTACACAACAGATAAGCCTATATTAAAGCCTGAAGATTTAAAAGGTAAAAAGATAAGAGTACAACAAAGTCAAACTAATATAAGAATGATGGAGTTATTAGGTGGATCTGCAACACCAATGAGTTTTGGTGAGGTATATACAGCTCTTCAGCAAAAGGTTATAGATGGAGCAGAAAATAATGAATTAGCTCTTACAAATAACAAGCATGGTGAAGTTGCTAAGCACTACTCTTATAACCAACATGCAATGATACCAGATATTTTAATAATGAATGCTAAATTATTAGATAGTTTAAGTGAAGAACATAGAGAAATAATATTAGATGCAGCAGATGAAATAAATAAGTTTGAAGTTGATGCATGGGAAGATAAAGTTAATGAGGCTATAAAACAATCAGAAGAAATGGGAGTAAAGTTCTACTATCCAGAGATTGAACCTTTTAAGGAAAAGGTCTTACCGTTACATGAAGAAATGACTCAAGATAAAGATGTGAAAATTATATATAATAAGATACAAAATAAAGCACCTAAAGAAAGTACAAAGTAAATACTAGTAGGAGGAATTTAAATGGATAAGTTAAGAAAAATTATAAATAAAACATTAGAGCTTGTGTGTATGATACTACTAGCATTTATGGTTATTTTAGGTACTTGGCAGATAATAACAAGATACGTACTTAATAATCCTAGTACAGTATCAGAAGATTTATTAATATTTTCATTTGTTTGGATGGCACTGCTTGGTAGTTCATATGTATTTGGAAAAAGAGATCATATGACAATGGTATTTTTTAAAGAAAAATTCCAAGGAAAAGATCCTAAAAGAAAAATTGCACTTGATATATTTGCAGAGTTAGTGGTAATAGTATTCTCTGCACTTGTTTTAGTATTAGGTGGAGTTCAAATAAGTAATCTAGCTATGGGTCAAATATCACCAGCACTAGGAATACCTATGGGATATATATATTTAGCACTACCTTTATCAGGAGTGATTACAATCATATACAACATATTAAACTTAGTAGATATTAAAAATGATATTTCTAAATCAAAGATATTAACAAAGAATAATTAATCCAAGGGAGAGAAGATTATGGAATTAGCATTTCAAGCAGGTACAGCTATAGCAATTGTATTTCCAATATTACTTTTATTAGGTATACCAATTTCTATCACTATAGGAGTTTCCTCTATATTTGGAATATTGACTACACTTTCATGGGATGTTGCTGTTCTTACAGGGGCACAAAGAATATTCACAGGGATAAGTAGTTTTTCACTATTGGCAATACCATTTTTCGTATTAGCAGGTATAATAATGAATAATGGTGGAATCGCTTTAAAATTAGTAAACTTTGCAAAAGTGCTAAGCGGTAGATTACCAGGATCTTTAGCACATACAAATGTAGTTGGAAATATGTTATTTGGTGCAGTAAGTGGATCATCAGTTGCAGCAGCAGCGGCAATAGGTGGAACTATGGCACCACTTCAAGAAGCAGAAGGATATGATATAAATTATAGTGCAGCAGTAAACATAGCATCTGCACCAACAGGACTTTTAATTCCTCCGAGTAACTCACTAATAATATACTCATTAGTAAGTGGTGGAACATCAGTTGCGGCTTTATTTATGGCTGGATATATACCAGGTATACTATGGGGATTATCAGTTATGGTAGTAGCATTTATAATGGCTAAAAAATATAAATATTCTACTAAATATAAGATAACATATAAAGAAGCAATGAAGGTATTTGTTGATGCATTACCGAGTTTAGCACTAATATTTGTAATAATAGGTGGTATAGTAAAAGGTATATTTACAGCAACAGAAGGAGCAGCAGTAGCAGTTGTTTATTCATTTGTATTGTCATTTTTCTTCTACAAGTCAATTAAGGTTAAAGATGTTCCTAGAATATTAATAGAAACTGTTGAAATGACAGGTATAATAATATTTTTAATAGGTGTATCATCAATAATGTCATGGGTAATGGCATTTACAAATATACCAAGTGCAATAACAGAATTATTACTTGGTATATCTTCTAGTCCAATTGTTATACTGTTAATAATGAACGTAATATTATTAATAGTAGGTACATTTATGGATTTAACTCCAGCAATACTAATATTTACTCCAATATTTTTACCAATAGCTAAGAATTTTGGTATGGATTCAGTTCAATTTGGTATAATGTTAATATTTAACTTATGTATAGGTAATATAACACCACCAGTTGGGAATACATTGTTTATAGGATGTAAGGTAGGTAAGACCAGAATAGAAGATGTAATAAAGTATTTACTTCCATTCTATATAGGGATATTAGTAGTACTTATGTTAGTTACATTTATACCTCAGATAAGTTTATTTATACCTAAACTTATGGGAATGATATAGATATGATATGAAAAATAGAGATGTTAAGGATTACCTTAATATCTCTATTTTTTATATCATATATTATTTATGAATATAATAAGATAAGGATGTACAATATTAAAATAGAGTTTGTATGTAGTAGAGGCAGAATACAGAAATATTTTTAAATCTGGTAAAAAAGTAAAAATTACGCCAATGCTTGCACATGTTAAGAATGGTAAATTGATATAATAATAAATTTAGATTCTACTCGACTATTGAAGAATAAAGTATATTATAGGTAGATAAAATCAAAAAAGAGAAAATTACAAATAAAATATAAATAAGTACAAATACGTACAAAGGGTAATGTGATAAACTTAAATAAATAGAATTTAAAAAGGTATAAAAAATAGGGGGATAAACCAGTGGATAAATTTTATATACGGGAAGATTTTTACTTTAATAATGAAAAAGTAAAAATAATATCAGGTGCATTACATTACTTTAGAGTGGTACCTGAGTATTGGGTTGATAGGCTAGAAAAGTTAAAGGCACTTGGATGTAATACTGTAGAAACTTATATACCATGGAACCTTCATGAACCTAAAGAAGGTTTATTTGAATTTGAAGGTGCAAAAGATATATCTAAGTTTACTAAACTAGCACAAGAACTTGGACTTTATGTAATATTAAGACCAAGCCCATATATTTGTGCAGAGTGGGAATTTGGAGGACTTCCAGGATGGCTTTTAAAATACCAAAATATGAGAGTTAGAAGTAATTGTAAAAACTTTTTAAATGCTGTTGATAAGTATTTCAAAGTATTATTTAAACATATAGCCCCGCTTCAATTAACTCAAGGCGGTCCTGTAATAATGATGCAAATTGAAAATGAATATGGTTCTTTTGGTAATAACAAGAAATATTTAAAGAATGTAAAAGATATTATGATTAAATATGGATGTGAAGTTCCATTATTTACATCTGATGGTGCTTGGAATGAAGTTTTAGAGGCAGGTACTATTTTAGATGAAGATATACTACCAACAGTAAACTTTGGTTCTAGATCAAAAGAGCAATTTGGATATCTTAAAGAGTTTATGGAAAAAAACAATATAAATAAACCCTTAATGTGTATGGAGTTTTGGATGGGATGGTTTAGTAACTGGGGTCAAGAATTTAAAAGAAGAGATGCGCAAGATGCTGCTAATGAATTAGATTTAGTGCTTGAAATGGGTCATGTAAATATGTATATGTATCATGGAGGAACTAATTTTGGGTTTTATAATGGAACTTGCTATCGTGATGAAATTATGCCACAAACTACAAATTATGACTATGATGCATTAATAAGTGAACATGGAGAGTTTACTGAGAAATATTATAAATTTAAAGATATAATTTCTAAATATGTAGATATACCTAATGTTGAGTTTAGCACTATTATAAATAAAATATCTAAAAAAAATATTAAGTTAAAAAATAAGGTTAGTTTATTTAATACATTAGATAAACTTGCAACTCCTATATATAATGAAGAAACATTAAATATGGAAGCCCTTGATCAAAATTTTGGATATATATTATATCGTGCGAATATTGGTAAAAAAAATGATTTAGAAAGGTTTAAGATATATGGGATGGATGATAGAGCTCAAATATTTATAAATGAAAGCTATCATTCTACTTTGTATAAGGAAAAATTTTCGGGTAGGAACCAGACATTATCTTTACAGAAAGAAGAAGATAATATACTAGATATTTTAGTTGAAAACGTTGGAAGAATAAACTATAGTCCTAATTTATTATCACCAACTCAAAGAAAAGGTATAAAGGGTGGAGTAGCAATTGATATACATTTACATAATGGATGGGAGCATTACTGCTTAGAATTAGATAATATAGACAAAGTTGATTTTAAGGGGAAATATAAAGAAAATACACCAGCATTTTATGAGTATGAATTTGAAGTTAATGAATTAGGTGATACTTTCTTAAATACAGAAGGATTTGGAAAAGGAGTTGCATTTATAAATGGATTTAATCTAGGCAGATTTTGGGATATTGGTCCTACTAACTATTTATATATACCAGCACCATTACTTAAATATGGATTAAATAAAATAGTTATTTTTGAAACAGAGGGAAAATACAAAGATACGATATCTTTAAATGATAAGCCTAGTTATACATAGTAGAATATAAGAAAATTAAGGGACAATAAATCTTTAAGGGGGAAATTTTATAATGCTATTGAAAAAAATAATGAAAAAATCAATTATGACAACTACTTTAATTATTACGATGGTAGTATCTACAGCATGTGGCTCAACTGGAGATAATGGGAAAAAAGAATTAAGGTATGCAATATGGGATAATACACATGTGGAAGCAATTAATACACTAATAGATGGATTTGAAACTGAAAATCCAGATATAGATATACAATTAGAAGTTATATCTAATGGAGATTATTGGACAAAAATGGAGACGGCAGCAGCAGGTGGATCAGCACCAGATGTATTTTGGGTGGATGCTAGGAGATTTGGAAACTATGCGGACAATGATTTATTAGTAAGCTTAGAAGATTATATAAAAGATAATAATATAGATATGAGTCAATATATAGAAAGTGTAACAAGTCTTTATAACTTTGAAGGAACTCA
The DNA here is from genome assembly GCA_036646635.1 of Romboutsia sp. GTDB lineage: Bacteria > Bacillota > Clostridia > Peptostreptococcales > Peptostreptococcaceae > Faecalimicrobium. Next base: position 2,436 of record JAVXLU010000038.1, on the reverse strand, counting down.
ATATGCAATGCCAAGTTTCTGGGGCTCAACAGTACTATTATTAAACACAAAACTTATGGAAGATAATGGAATAGAAAAGCCTAGTAAAGATTGGAACTGGGAAGAAATGATAGCATGGTTAGAAGATGCAAAAACTAAATTACCGGAGGATGTATATCCAATTACTACCAGCACTGCAGAGTTTACTCAAATAGGAGTGTTTAACCAAATTGCTATGGCAGGAGGTCAAGTTTTAAATGAAGATAAGACTAAAGCTTTAGTAGATACACCAGAAACTAGAGAAGGATATAAAAAATTAACTGACTTAGTAAAGAGTGATTTACATACTCCATTTGATATGACGATTGAATTAGGACCAACTACATTATTTAAATCAGAAAAAGCTTTATCTTATCAGTGTGGAGCATATTTATTATTACAATTATCAGATGCAGAACAAGCACAAGTTGCAGGTAAATTTGAAGTATATCCTCTTCCTACAATGAAAGAAAATATTAATTCAAGATCAGTAATACATGGACTTGGAAATGTTATATCATCTAATTCTAAATATAAAGATGAAGCATTTAAATTTATAAAGTATATGTCAACAGAAGAGTCCATGACAACATATACAGAACTAGCATTAGTTCCACAGTCTCATAAAAATGTTAGAGCTGCATACGGAGATATAATGAAAGAAAAAACAGGTTTAAATGTAGATGCTGTATATGATGTTACAGAAGGTGCAATGCCACTTCCTCACAGTATAAACACAGCTAAGTGGGATAAAGTTATAACAGATAATATAAGCACATATATTCAAGATAAAATAACGTTTGATGAAATGATTAAAAATACTCAAAAAGGTATTCAAGATGCATTAGATGAAGAAAATAAATAAATTAAGAGGATATAACTACTTATCCTAATTTTAATTTTAAAACAGTAGTATATAAGATAGGAAAGGATAATATATGAAACCTAATATAATAGTATTTTTTTCAGATCAACAAAGATATGATACAGTAGGTGCATATGGTCAACAACTAAATATAACACCGAATTTAGATTATATGGCAAATGAGGGCGTTAGATTTGAAAATGCATTTACTTGTCAACCTGTATGTGGTCCTGCGAGAAGTTGTATGCAAACGGGAAAATATGCAACTCAAACAAATTGTTTTGTAAATGATATAGGATTAAAAGAAGATGAAGAAACAATAGCTAAAATACTTTCTAAAGAAGGATACGAAACTGCTTACATAGGAAAATGGCATTTAGCATCAACACGAAATGAATGTGACTATTCTACATCTCCAGTACCGATAGATAAAAGAGGTGGGTATAAAGATTATTGGATGGCATCAGATATTTTAGAATTTACATCTCATGGATATGATGGATATGTATTTGATAAAGATAATAACAAAGTAGAATTCAAAGGATATAGAGCTGATAAAATAACAGATTTTGCGCTAGATTTTTTAGATAATAGAAATAAAGAGAAACCATTTTTATTATTTTTATCCCACATAGAACCACATCATCAAAATGATAGGAAAGCATATGAAGGTCCAAATATTTATAAGGAAGAATTTAAAGATTATAAGTTACCTAAGGATTTAGAAGGAATAGATGGTGATTATAAAGAACATTATTCAGATTATTTAGGGTGTTGTAAATCATTAGATGATAATTTAGGAAGAATAAGAGAAAGATTAGAAAATCTAAATATTGATGACAATACAATAATAATATATACAAGTGATCATGGATGTCATTTCAAAACTAAAAATAAAGATTTACCTATAGGTGGAGCAGATGATTATAAGAGAAGTTTTTATGAAAACACTATAAAAGTTCCCCTTGTTGTCTATGGTAAAGGATTTGAGGGTGGGAAAGTAATTGATGAGCTTGCAAGTTTAATTGATATACCTAAAACTATAATGGATATTGCTAAAATAGACACCCATAGTTTTATGGAGGGTGTGTCATTATTAGATTTAGCAAATAATAACTTAAACAGAGAAGATATATTTATTCAAATAAGTGAAAGTTATATAGGTAGAGCTATAAGGACTAAAAAATATAAATATTGTATAGTTGATTATACCAAAAACCCATATAAAGATAAAGATAGTGTAGAGTATACAGAAAAGTATTTATATGATTTAGAGAAAGACCCACTAGAAAAAGTAAATTTAATAAATGATGAAAGTTATCATGATATTAGAACTGAGTTAAGAGATAAAGTAAAGGATTATATAAGAAGAGTTGAAAAGTTAGAAGTGAATATAAAAACAGAGTAAAATTATTAGTTATTAGAAGATAAAGGTATTAATTATAACTTTGACTTATGCTTAATAGTTGCAGAAGAATAATGAGGAAACACATTGTGGATAGTAAAGGAAGTGAGAATTAAAATTGTCTATTGGAATTATATATTTTATAGTT
>JAVXLU010000037.1:0-17559 GCA_036646635.1 Romboutsia sp. | reverse complement strand
TCCTTTATGGCAATGATTAAAATATAATCATAAGTCGTAAAGGAGATTTTTTATGGGTACCTCAAGAAAACAATTAGTCAAAGATATGATATCAGATGGAGCATTTGCTCAAGCAGGAGATATAAGTAGTTACTTAAGAGATATGTTTAAAGATATATTACAGGAAATGGTAGAACAAGAAATGGTACAAGAATTAGGATATGAAAAAGGCGATAGCGTAAATAAAAATACTAATAACAGACGAAACGAATATAGTAAAAAGGTTGTTAAATCGCAATTTAGAAATATAGATTTAGATATTCCTAGAGATAGAGATAATGATTTTAATCCGGTAGTAATACCTAAAAATGTTAGAGATATTTCAGGAATAGAGGAAAAAGTAATATCTTTGTATGCAAGAGGAATGTCAACTAGATATATTCATGATCCAATACTAGACTTGTATGGAATAGAAATTTCAGCAGATCAAGTAATTAATATAACTAATGTTGTAATTGAAAGAGCTAAAGAATGGTAAAACAGACCAGTAGATACAGTTTATCCATTCATATTCATGGATGCTATACACTATAAAGTAAGAGATGAAGGAAAGATTAAAAATAAAGCTGCATATGTAGTACTAGGTGTAAATAAAGATGGATTTAAAGATATTCTTGGAATTTGGATAGGTGAAAATGAGACTTCAAAGTTTTGGTTTAGTGTATTAACTGATTTTAAAAATAGGGGGTGTTAAGGATGTCTTAATATTTAGTGTAGATGGTTTAAATGGATTTAAAGAGGCGATAGCCGCAAGTTTTCCAGATTCAATAATACAAAAATGTATAATTCATCAAATAAGAAATACTTTTAAATACGTATCATATAAGCACTCTAAAGAATCAATTAAAGATTTTAAAAGTGTGTATAAAGCAGTTAATGAAGATGAAGCCTTGTCGGCTTTATAAAGATTAGATGAGGAATGGGGTAAGCAATATCCATCAGCTATTAAAACTTGGAGAAGTAATTGGGGACGTAATTACTCCATTCTTTAGTTTTCCAGAAGAGATAAGGACAATCATGTATACAACTAATATAATAGAAGGTCTTAACAGACAGTTTAGAAAAGTTACAAAAACAAAGTCCACTTTTCCATCAGACAGTTCACTGTTAAAAATACTATTTTTAGCTAGTGAAAATGCTATGAAAAAATGGACCATGCGATACAGAAACTGGGACAGTATCTATAACCAGTTATCTATATACTTTGATAATAGAATCTAATTTTTTAAGCTCTATTAAAAATTTGTAATACTATGATATAGTTTCTAAAATTAGATGAAATATTCCATTATATAATTTTTACCATTAATTAGAATAAAATTCATATATATGAAAATATTAGTATTAAATAATATTTCATTGCTATAAAGTAGAAATTCTACTAAAAGCACAAATCAATTTAAAGTCTCTTAAATAACTATATTTTCTCACTGATTTAATCTACTTTTTATGCATATAATGTATTATTTTATTTTTATATTTTTAACTATTGTATAATAGTTGCATATTTTTAGTTACCCATTTACATTCATCCATTAATATTTACATATTTGTTATACAAATTTAAACTCTTTAATAATATCTATTTTATTTCCATTAAGATACATATTATATAAATACTCTGCTGGTAATTTAATAGCCATTATACTATTTAATCCTAGTTCTTCTAACATAGTCATTTTTACGTTACCTAAATTCTCTATTTGTTCTATATCTCCAGGGAACAGGAATGCATTTCTATGTACATCAAATTTATGTTTATATATGAAATCCTTAAATGCTAAATTATATAAATATTGTTTTGTTATATCATCAATTCTAGGATTTCCACTTATACCATCTATATCAAAAATTATATTATAATACTTAGCATCAAATATAATAAAATATTTTCTAGAATCATTTTCATATATACTAACTATATCAGGTCTTAATGTACCTCTACCTTTATGCTTCTTATTATTATCTGATAACGGAATCCATAAAGGTTTTTCTATAAGTTCAAGTAAAGTTTTTCTCTTTTTATCTTTAAATTCTTCATTTAACTCTAAATCAAGGTCCTTTAATTTTTCATTTAGCTTATCATCTAATACACTTTTGCATACTTGCTCCCATACTAGATTAAAACTTTTGGTGCCATAGAAGCTCAATCCTTGTCTAACTGATATAGATTCTCTTCGTGATATAAATGTATGTATTGTGTTTAATAACATTTGCTTTCTAGTTATGAATTGTATATTTAGTTCTTTTTCTATATTGTTAAGTACCTCTTCATCGTCCATAAATCTATGTTCTTGTACTTCAAATTCAAAAACTGGTAACGAAAATAATTTATCTAATTTAGCTTCTTGTATAATTCTTGAACACTGTGTAATAACATACATGTGAAGCTGTCTAAAATAGTTATACTGGTCATCTATAAAGTCTCTTGTATAAAAATCTAAATATAGTGGTTTACCATTACTAATTATCGCATAAGTATCATTTATCGTCTTATCCCAATCAATTTCTCCATCACCATTCATTGTGATGATATCTTTATGATTAGAGTATACTCCATTGTCTGTAAAGTCATATAAGATAAATAATATAACTGAAAGTAGGTTAAATTCTAAGTTCTCTGATTCACCACTCATACTTTCTACTATAGTTTCATTTTGACCATATTTCCTTATTACTTTAAGTATTGTTTTCAAGCAATTCTCTTTATTTTCATCTTTAATATATTTAGGATAACATTTTATTACAATGTTATTATAAATAATCACTCCAACGTAATCAAAACAATACTTTTTTTCATATTTAACACTATCTGTATATTCTATATCTTCTTCATATTCAGATTCATCTATCTTTTTAGGATTATATTCTTTGACTATGCCCTCTAGCCTTAATTTGTCTATCAATTCTTTAGCTTCATTTAACTCTACTTCCAATAAATAAGCTATTTCATTCTTGGTATACCTGTATAACTCCTTAAGATAAATATGTTTTATTTTATCTTTGCTCATCTTCATGCTCCTGCATGTATTGATCTTCTGTATCTGCAACATGTGTATAGGCGCTTTCAAGTATATTAGCTTCAATATAATTGCTTTCATTTACTTCATAATCTAATTCAAAATCAAATACATCTCCACCAAATTTATCATATGAATTAACTAACTTTGAATATGTACTTGTGTTTAGTTTTTCATTTTGGCTTGTTTTAAAAAACTCACATTTTTTATGTCTTAATACATCTTCATATAAATACATCAGTAGCTTACTCTTAAATGCTCTATCAAACTTATCCTCACTTTGTAGTTCTTCTAAACTCAAGAAGAATGGCCCTAATAATTTATCTTCATTTATGTTGAGATTTATTAATTTATCATTTATTTTGTTTCTTAATTCATTCCACTTAACTTTTTCTTTATTTTCACCTAATTCAACTATTATTTCTTCTATCTTTTCTTGTCCTGCATCTATATCTATATATTCAAAAGACCATCTTCTTTTAAATGCGGTGTCCATTGGAAATACTCCTTGGTCTGCGCTATTCATAGTTGCCCATATGTAAAAGTTACTTGGTAATTTTATACTTCTATATTCTTCTTTGCTTCCACCTAGCTCTTTTGCCAAATACTCTCTCATATCTTCACTCGTTGTTATAGAGTACTCACTTTCGCCACCATCTCTATCTAATAATTGGAATACATCTCCAAATACACTTGCTACATTAGCACGATTGATTTCTTCTATTATAAGTAAATAATTATCTGGCACTGTTCCTTCATTTTTACTTTTATTTATACTTTTCATAGCTTCTACTAATTGTCTTAAAAATGGTCCTGGTACATATTCATATGTTATATCAGTTCCTCCTACTGTAACAGGCTTAGGCTTATATGTTCCTACAAACTGAGAGTAAGAATAATTAGGATGGAATGTAACTCTTTCAACATTTTCTTCTTTGAAATGTTCTTTTGAATTTTTTTTAAGAGTATGACTTTTACCAGTACCAGGTGCTCCAAATAGTATTCTATTATGTGGGTGTTTTATTTCTTTCATTTTCTGATTATTTACTGTATGTGATTCTTTTTCATCTGTATCATTTACATTACCTAAATTAAACTCTATTATTTTTAGTGTTTCAATTCCTTTTTCTGTAAGCTCATATTCATCTATTGCACTACTATTATTTATTTTTTCTATAAAACCTAGTTCTTTAAGTGTTGTAATAAATCTATAATTTGCATTAGGTGTATAGTCTGCATCCTCAGGATTTTTATTTCTTCCTCTAAAGCCATAAATTTCATTTACCATTTTGCAATATTCTATTCTTTTATCTTCAGATCGAACATTTCTATGAAACTTATCTTTACTATCTGGGAAATTTAATATCTTTCCATTTAAGTATCCTTCTCTCAATACACAAATTATTCCATTATATATCATATTAATATCATCAATACTTTTTATATTTTCTATTTCTTTTAATAAGTATCCGATTACCGTTTCCTCAAAGTTCACTAAATTTATAAATTCATCTGTAAATGTATACTCATCAGCTCCATTATCTATTAAAAGCCTTAATTCTGTCATCGTTCTTATATTTGTAGTTACTACATCTGTATCGCCAGTCTTACATATTTCATCTTTAACTATAGCTCTTGTTACTTCTCCTGTTTGTGTCTCTTGGTAATACTCTTTAAATTTCAAAACAGCTTTTATAATATCACGAGGTATACTCTTTGATGGTCTAAGTCCATCTGTCTCTAATAGTTCAGCTTTATTTTCTGTATATAATTCTTCTATGTTTTTAAATATTATTTTTAAGTAGTTCATATTTTCCCCCTTGTTTTAATATGAGTTCTGTTAACTTATTTATATTTGAATTTCAACCCCGATAGAATTTGCAATGGTTTCACCACAAAGCACGTTCCCCCTATAGAAAGGAGTCTAGAAAGTTGAAACCTACGGTTAAATGTCCTGAATGTTATGACACAAATTTATATAAATTTTATAAGTACAAATACTCTAATCAAAAATATCAGTGTAAAAAATGTCGTAGACAATTTACCTTGCAATCAATTAAAAGGTATCAGCTTGTGTACCCAAAATGCCCTGTGTGTGGTAAAGGTACATACCTCTACCATAAGTATAAGTACCATGTAGGTTTTAAATGTAATCACATATTTAAGCAAATCATCCCTACGGATATAGATAACCCATCATGTGAAAAACTTAATGGTAAAGCCATTTTTTCTGGACATAGGTGCAATTTAAATATCATAATTTCAGCTATAAATTTATGTTATTCACTTAATGCTACAACTATAGCAATTTCAACTTATTTATTAGATTACATGAACATTAAAGTATCTCATGTAACTATATCTAAATGGATTAAAAAGTTTGATAAATACTTTAAATCCATAAGCGATGAGCTTACTACTAACTTATAATTAGGCAATTCTGATGAATGTCATGCTGATGAAGCTGTAGTTAAAATTAATGTCAAAAATCACTATCTTTGCATTTACATAGATTCTGAAGCTAGATTTGTAACGTCATGGAATCTAAATAAATCCGGAGAATCAGAGTGTGCATTCTCTTTATTTAAGCATGCTAAGACATTAGATTCACCAAAATCAATTGTTACAGATGGTTTACCATATATTTCTAATAATTTAATTGAATCTTTCAACAAGACATTTAAATCTTGGTACAAGAAAACTAAAGGTTTTAAGTGATATGCTAATGCCAATATACTTATTAACAACTTTATATTTTATTACAATTTCATAAAAGCACATTCATCACTTAGTAATCTAACACCTGCTCAAGTTTGTGGTATTAATTATACTCATCAAGAAAAAGTTAATTGGTTTGTAAAATATTAATTGCATTTGAATCCTAAAAATTTTATAATTTTGTTAAGGTTTGTTTGCTATGCCTATTTTTATTAAAACAAACCAAGTGTAACCTATTGGTTTATTAATCTTTTTGATAACTATTCTCATAATATCTAATTAACAGAACCTTAATTAATAATTATACTATCATAGTAATTCTCTAAATACTAATATATTTTGTCAGCTATTATTAATTATTCTATTATCTTATCTATACTATCTAATACATTTACTCCCTTTTGAGTTATACTATATTCACCTATCTTACTATTGTTAGCGTTCTTTTTTACAAGCCCCATTGCTCTCAGAGTTGTAATAAATCTATAGTTTGCATTTGGAGTATAGTCTGCTTCCTCTGGGTCTTTATTTCTACCATGGAACCCATATATTTCATTAACCATTTTGCAATAATTTATTCTTTCATCCTCAGATTCAACAATCTTATAAAATTTGCTCTTACTATCTGGAAAACTTAATATTTTTCCATTCATATCGCCTTCCCTTAATACGCATATCATTCCATTGTAAATCATATTGAAATCATCTAACTTGCTTATTGCACTTAACTCTTCTAGTAAAAATGAACTTATTGATTTATGTGAATTTATAAGTTCTAAGAACCTGTCTGTTAAAACATATGTCTCTGGCATTGTTTCTTTTAAGAACCTTAGCTCTGTCATCGTTCTAATATTAGTTGTTACAACATCTGTGTCTCCAGTTTGGCAAATATCTTGTTTTACCATACGTCTCGTTACTTTTTTATTCTTAGTGCATATGTAGAAATCTTTAAATTTAGATATACTTTTTATAATATCTCTTGGAACACTCTTTGATGGCCTTAATCCATCTATTTTTAATAATATTTTTTTATTTTTCTGATAAAACCTATTAATATTCAAATAATTCATATTTTATTAATTCTCCTTTATCATCCTCAGTCTAGTTACTTTATTTTATAATATTAAAAGGTAGCCTATTAAAAGCTACCTCTATATTATAATATATTTTTTTTATTTATTGCAGCAATCTAAATACTCTTTTATTCTTTTAGCTAGTATTTCTCCAAATAAAGGAGGTACCGCATTTCCTACTTGCTTATACTGATTTACCTTTGCACCTTTAAATATATAACTATCTTTAAAAGTCTGCAATCTTGCACCTTCTCTTACTGAGTGTATTCTTTTCTCTTCATAATGGAAATATGTTCTATGTCCTGTATCAATAGTATGAGAAGCTTTCTTTCTATCCATACGCCTTAAAAGACCATTGTATTTTCTTCCACCTCTTAATTCATCAGGTAAATCTTTAATACTTCCACCTTCTGGTACCATTGATATTAACTTCTTAGTTTCTTCTGTATGAGCTGTTTGATCATGATTACTCAACACATCACAATCACCTCTCATTAACCTCTGAAACTTAGTCATAGGCTCTTTATTATACTTTGTATTATCTTCATTATTATCCAATGAAGGTAAGTCAGATATAGCATCTTCCACTGTAACATATTCTCCAGTAGGCTCTGGGAATTTAAATTCTCCATGGAATAAATCTTCTCTTATACCTACAAAAAATACCCTTCTTCTATTCTGTGGAATACCGTAGTCCGAAGCTAATAGAGTATCATAATATACTTTATAACCAGCTTCTTCTCCTCTTCTTATAATATCTTCTTTTATCAGTCCACCTGCCATTGTTAATATACCTGACACATTTTCCATTAAAAAGAATTTTGGCTTTATAATATTTAGTATTTTAAAATAATCTCTATATAACTCATTTCTTTCATCATCAATTATTCGTCTTCCAGCTGTACTAAATCCCTGACATGGTGGCCCACCTATAATACCATCTATCTTACAACTTATTTTACTTCTTAAATAAGCTTCATCAATTTCTTTTATATCCTTTGTAGTTCCTACTTTTTTTTCTCTATTATAATTGTATGTTTCTATTGCTTTATTACAAAAATCTATTGCTAACTCACTTTCAAATCCTTGCTCTTCAAATCCTAAGCTCAATCCTCCAGCTCCACAGAATAAGTCTAATAATTTATATTTCTTCATTGTCTAGTACCTCCAAAATTCCAGATGCTAAAGCCTTTGCCAATAATGGCGGAACGGCATTCCCTACTTGTCTTAATTGCTGTCCTTTATTTCCTAAGAATGTAAACCCATCAGGGAAACTCTGAATTCTTGCAGATTCTCTCACTGTTGGAACTCTATCAAACTTTGGATGAAAATAAACATTGTGTCCTGTATCTATCGTTATAGATTGAGATTGAGAATCTAGTCTCTTTAAGTAATTAGAGTGTCTATTATTCCTTTGAGATTTAAACATCTCTGGCGGAACATTTTTCCAATTACCACCTTCAGGTACAAATTTCATTTTATCTTGAACACTTTGAATAGGGTAATATATAAAGTGATTATTTAACTCGTCGCCATCTCTCATAATTCTCTGATATTCTGATTTTATAGATCCTAATTTATATCCATATCCATTTATATCATTTTTAGCAACTTCTTCTATATCATATATGTCTGAAAGTGCCTCTTCTACAGTTACTTTAGGTTGATAAAACTTTCTCATATTATCAAAATTAAAGCGCCCTATATCGTGTCTTATTCCAACAAAAAAAGCTCTTTTTCTATTTTGAGGAACTCCATAGTCAGATGAATCTAATACAGAATAACACACATTGTACCCCATATCTTCTAGTAATTCACATATTTTCTTTCTAGCATATCCATCTTTTGATGTAAGTATTTGTCGAACATTTTCAATTAGAACAGCTTTAGGTTTTATTTCTGAAACAAATCTAAGAAAATCATAAAATAGTTTATTTCTTGGATCTTCCTCTAAATCTTTATTCCATCTATTTAAAGCTGAAAATCCTTGACATGGTGGTCCTCCTACTATTACATCCACATCTTCAAAGCTAGTTTCTTTTACATCAATTTTAGTAATATCCCCATGAATAGCTTTTGAATTTGGAAAATTGTGTTTAAAAGTTTTACTAGCTAACTCATCAAACTCTATTCCACCTACTATCTCAAACTTACCTGTTTCTTTAAACCCTTGACTTATACCTCCACATCCAGAGAATAAATCTATAACTGTATATTTTTTCATTTGCCTTCACCATCTTCAACATATTCTAATATATCCTCAACTCTGCAGTCTAAGGTTTTACATATATTATTTAATAGTACTATATCTACTTTCTTTATTTTTTCATTATATAAATCGCCTATTGTGTTTGGCCTTGCACCTATAGCAATAGCTAGATCTTTCCTTGTCATTTTTTTCTTTCCAAGTAGTTCCGATACTTTAATCTTAATCATACTACACCACCTAATTACATAAATGACTACATGTATAATAACGAAAAATGATAATATATTTTTAGCTACCATATTATCATTTTTCGTTATTATATATCGCATTTTGTTATTATATATCATTTTTAAAACTATATCAACTGTTATTTATAAACTTGTACATTTAAAAAAAGGCTCTAAATTAGTTTATATATTTAGAGTCCTTTACAGATGTACTTATCTATAAAGGACTCTAAATATATTTTTTCTTAATAATTAAAACCTTCTAACTTTAATTTTTCTTTTATTATCATTAACCTTTTACATTGCTTTGCTGTCGGCATTTTCCCAGTTATATTAAAACTAGATGCTACACCTAGTATATCAATTTCCATAGGTAGCAATATCTTCTTATCCTTTGCCCAAATCAGCATATTCTTCCAGTAATCCGCACCTAGTTGTATTACCTCTATCTCTGCATTTATATCATTATTTAATTTTTGTTCTCTATTAGCTTGTTGCTTCCCTTCATCTACAAAATTCTTAGTAACTAGCGTTAATAAAAACTTTTCATTTATAGTCCAATTAGCTTTTTTAGCTATTGTCCAACAAGCTTCTTTCTTACACCATTCAGTTACGTTTAATGTTAGCCTATCATCTCTAGTTATAAATTGATAAACTTCCTTTGTTGTTATTTTTAGTTGATCTTCTAATTCTTTATATATTTCTTGATTATTCCATATTCGTTTATAGTCAAGTGTGTATTCCTTTAAATTAGTTTCAATATAGTTAAATATTATAGACAAACTATATGTTACTATATTCGCTCTATATGATTTTATTTCTTTATACCAATCTTGATTAGATACTAATCTTTCTGTTTGTTTAAATAATATAGCTAAAGCTATAATTTTTTTAAAGTAAAATTCATTGAATTTCTCATTTCCTAATTTCCATTCTTTGTCTATTTGTTCTGCAAAATCTCTCATACCTGTTTGAGCACCCTTACTTACAATATGAGGTTTACAGTTATATGTGTTTATATACTTTGCCAACTCAACCTTCTTAATCACTTGAGATTTTGGATTTTTTAATAAATATTTCTTTCTTTGAGCTACACTTAGCTTCATTTGCTCTTGTGTATGTTGTCCTCTAGCTCTTTCATAGAACCATATTGTTTGATATTGATTTCCATTTATAGCAGGTGCATATATTTTTCTTGAAAGTTCTTCAATTCTAATATGGTATGAATGATTCGAGAAGAAATCTGCCTCATCTACTTTATTCTGGCTATTTGCACATCTTGAAATAATAGGTATCATATCTTCTGCTTTTTCATTGTTTACTATTGATAATTTCATTGGAACCATTATATTTGATACATCTTTCTTATCTTGTAAAACAGCATTAGCTATTGATGCCGTAGTTTGTCCACCATTTATTATTTGTAAATCTTTTAGTTTAGTTATAAATAATCCATTTCCATTAGACTCACTTTCAATACCTATAGCTGTAGCTGCTATTCCATTATTATATGCAAAAAACATATTGGGTTCATTAAGTATAGTTGCTCTTATTTGCTTATTAACCTTTCCCCTTATGCTTAAGAATGATCTTACATTTCCTTCTAATAATCTTGATCCATGCTCTATATATAAATTTGCTAAAACATCTCCAGGTATTACAGTAAGATACGATTTATAATTTTCAACTTTACAGTCAGTAGCCAATATACAAGGTAATCCTTGTTTTGTTATTTGTGTAAAATCTATCTCTATACTTTCTCTTGCCATATTCGATTGAGCTATATTATATAATCTACCTATATCCCATACATTTACTTCTACTGGTATTCCATTTATATCCTCTTTTTTAATTGATTTTATACTATTACTTATAACCCTATCTGAAATTATATATATCCTAAATTTCATAATATCTTTTATCTGACTTTGAATTAGTTCGGCTACACCATATCCATTACTACTTTCTTCACAGTTTTTGCATATATATCCACTTATAGCATGTTCTATGAAAGCTTTTAATTTAGAATGTAACTTATTTATTTGAATATTTGTTATAGTAGTCATCTCATCTGAATAACTAAAGTCACTTATTAATAATATACAACTTTTGTCTACCTTATCAAAACTATATCCATCAATTTGTATTTGTTTTTTCCTAGCACCAACCATCTCAAAGTATGACTCTTCAAAATCATCAAATTCTTCTGCTTCTATTAAACAGTCTGTGAAATATTTTATAAATTCACTTTGAATATCATTCATTTCAGATTCAGCTGATACTTTTATATCTTCGATTACCATTTCCCTAAACTGTTGTAATTTCATTTCTTCCCTCCCATATACTATACTTTTCTATAAAACTTAACTCTATATCATAGGATACTTTTACAATACCTTCTGGTAAGTTATTTTTATTTATCTTAGGAAAATTTCCCTCTACTAAATACATCTTTGTATTTATATGTTTATATATATAATTGTCATATATAGTATCTGGATAATAACCTATTTCATTTAGTTTATATCTTAATTGTAATCTTAAATCAAAGTCATCTATATAATTTTCTAATTCATCAACGTATTTATTTATACTTATATAGTTTTCTATACTATTAGTACTTTTATCAAGTACTACCAGTATTAGTTTCCCTTCATATATAGAATCTAGTTGCTCTACTGAACTTATTTTTACAGTTAAAGATCCAGAAGCTAATGATTTCACCTCATACCAGATTTCATCTATTTCAAAATCTTTATGTGCTTTGCTAGGTCCCATCCATGATTCAATCGCCTTTTTCTCACCATAATTAGGTATCATATATTCTTTTAGAAATATTAATTCTCCTAATAACCCTTTAATCTCCATTTCACCTAGTAATCCTTGAATAGATTTTTTAAACATACGTCTCCAACTATTCCATCTATTTATTACAAACTTAATAGATATACTCTCATCCATACCTCTTGAGCTTTCTATTATATCGTTGCATAGCCTTAAAAATAATTGGTACATTGATTTATCTAACAAACTAAATGATATTACTATTTTACTATCTACTCTTTTGTGTACATTAACTTCAATGTATTTAGAAGATTCTATATTTAATATCTCCCCATATTCTATTAATATCATCGTAGGTTTATTGTTGTTATATCCTATAAATATATCTAAGTTGTGATTTTCATCGATTCGCTTATATGTTCCATTTTCTTTTCCATCTTCAAACTTAATACTTAAATTATTCATAACTATTCGTCATCCCCTATATCATATAAATCATCATTATTTAGTATTTGATGAATTCTATTGGTAGTATATCTAATATATTTAGTTTCATGATTACTAAGTTCAGGTATACCTATACTAAATCCTACAAGCGGAATATCTTGATTTATAAATTTTTCTTTTATTTCATCTGCTACATCTAAACTAGATTTTTTACAGTCTTTTAAATCAACCATATAGATTACAAGTAATGGATTTCTATTTATAGATCTAAAATAATATTTCTGAGGTATATTATATTTTTTTTCTCCTTTATATATTTCATACATATTTTTAACTTTATTTATTTCATTTTTTTCTAATCCTAATTCCCCATTAGAACTAGATCCTATTCTGTTTTTTGAACCACTCATTTTTAGTATTTTATTTCCATTCTCTATAGAGAATGATCTCTCTATTAATGAAATAGAATTTTCTTCATCTATTGTAAATTCTCTATTTGAGTTTCCAGATACAAATGCCACATCCCATTTTTCTAATTCTTTTCCATTATAGTTTTCTAAAAATGAAACTATACAATTGGTATCGAAAAGTACATTTGCTACAGATACATCTATAGTATTAAGTAAATTTACTATATGACTTTTTTGTACCTTTTTATAACAAATATTATTTTTATTTTGTTTAACAGGTGTAATTCCGTCTTTCTTTATTGCATCTATTAATTTGTATACAATATTTCTATTAATAATATTTTTATTTATATCTGCATATAAACTTGGTGTCTCTACAACTTCTCCACTTAAACTGACACTAACCTCTTGT
This sequence comes from Romboutsia sp., assembly GCA_036646635.1. Lineage (GTDB taxonomy): Bacteria > Bacillota > Clostridia > Peptostreptococcales > Peptostreptococcaceae > Faecalimicrobium. Next base: position 4,220 of record JAVXLU010000037.1, on the reverse strand, counting down.
GATGAAGCTGTTCTCATTTTATTTCTAGCTGTTACTAATAATGTATTTATATCAGATCTTACCCTTAATCCAAAATCTTTTGGTGTAAGTTCTGAACTTTCATATTTTTTTATCTCTAATCTAAGCTCATCTGTAGCTTCGCTTATGTGTGAATACCATTCTATACTTTCTTCTGTCATCCATATCTTGCACAGATCTTCATAATTTTTTCTATAACCAAACCAGCGACCCATTTGCATTAATGTATCATACATTTTAGAGTTTCTATATAAATAACTAACTATCAATCCTTCAAGTGTAAGGCCTCTAGATAAACTTAATCCTCCAATTGCTATAACCCTCAACCCTACACTACTATGTTCTTCATAGTTTAGTTTATTTTGACTTCTTTGGTTTACAATAGCCGTAGTAACTGGTGCTATAGATTTATGCAGAGAGTTTTGTATTTCATCCCAAGTAAATTCTGTATCTGCATAATGTTTATTATACGATTCATACAAATACGATATATATTTATCTTTAAGAGCATCCTTTCTATCTAGTTTACTATATACCTTTACTGATTCTTGTATCTCTTTTAAGTATGATAGTACTAGTGTACTAATTTGCTCTTGTATGCTTGTAAATCTACTCACGTTTATAAGCATAGATCTATGTGTATTTATATCTTTTCTTAAATCTCTAATTGTATTAGCTATTAAGAAAGTGCATATTGCTTCTTTTAAATCATTAGGTATATAATCTACGTAATAATCACTCTTGTGAGTTAGTGAAAGGCACTCACTCATAGCTTCTTCATCTATGTTTACTAGCATATCTTGATGTTCTCCATCTGGACTAAAAATATCTCTTGCTCCTATATAATTAGATGGAGCATTAAGAGAGTATATATAATCTTTTGGGAATAAATCTTCTTTTAACATAGAGTCATCCGTGTCTGGATCTATAAATATATTCGCAAAAGGTGTAGCTGTAAATCCTACATAACTAGATTTACTAAATAAATTTAATAAATCTCTTATTTCTTTATTTATAGATGTAGGGCTTCTATCTTCTGGGTTAGTGTTTATAGATGCATTATCTGATTCGTCATCTACTAGTAATAATGATTGATTTATATTTTCTTCGTCATTTTGATTAAATGTTCTTAACCATTTGTTTAAGTTTCTTAAACTAGATACATTTTTTTTCATAACAAATATTATAGGTTGATTAATTGTGTTCAAATCAAATATTAAGCTTCTTGCAGTTTGAATTTTAAAATCATTTATCGTAGATGTTAGAACCATTGGATATATACTCGGATCAAAATTTCCAACTCCAATTAAGCTTTTATCATTGTGTTTTATCATAGCTGCACTATCTCTACCCACAAATCCCTCATCTATTCTTAGCTGAGTTTGCTTTCTTAATTTTTCTATGGTTCCTGTAAGTAATACTATAGCTTTATATCCTGCATCTGCTGCTTTACAAATTAACCCTGTATAGTTAGATGTCTTTCCTGATTGAACATCACCTACAATAAGTCCCCTTCTTTGGAAGTCTCCATCTATATTTGGATTACCTAAAAGATCTGTTAATGTATCTAACATGTCATCCATAGTATTTACTACATTAGGTGCAAAGTTTTGTTGTTGTATTAGATACTTTTTATATCTCTCCCAATATTTCATATCTAATTCTGATTTCTTATTTAAAAACCACTTTTCATATTTATAATCACCTTGTAGTAATGTACCTAACTCTATTTTTATAGATCGCTCTGACATAACCCTATTTCTAACTTGATTTGCCTCTTCATCACTAATTTGACTGCTTATTCTAATCATGGTTTTTAAATTTTCGATTGTAAAATCTATAGCTTCTTCTGTGTCTATATTATTAGTTACGATTGTAGTTATCAATAAATTATATAACAAATCTTTACTATTATGCATTTGCTAAAACCTCCTCTTCATCTCTCATTTCTTTTAATATTGTTACTAGTTTAGCATCTTTGCAATAAGGCTCTGTTTTTATAAATACATCTATAATAGACTTGGTATCTAACCTTACACTTCTTGCATAATCTAGTTGAGTTTCTATTTCTTTTAGTAATTCTACTGTATCTCTTTTGTCACTTAATTCATTCACATCGCCTTTACTAACATCTAAATAGATGCTATTTACCGGGAAATTTTTCTCTAAATTTTCAATAAAACTATCCAGTAGTTTTAATTGGTCATCATTTAATGTTTGTTCTAACATCTTTATATGAGGTATATCTTTATTTATTCTATACTCATATCCATCTCTAGACTTTATTCTCTCCCAAACATAGCTAATATCGGTATTACTAGTAGTTTTACGCCCTCTATATGAATATACATTTTCACTTGATATAGCTGCATTTTCTGCTGCATTATATAGTTTTTGTTTTATCTTATCTGGAAGACTTGCAGAACTTTTTTTAATATCAATATTCCACATATAGTCTAATGAATTAGGTATATCAACCATAACCCTAGCTAATTTACTTAGTTCATTTTTTCGCTCTAATCTAAACCAAGTTCCCCATATTATTAATCTTTTATTTCTATATACATAGAATCCTTGCTCATTTTTAAACTGTTCTTTACTTCCTACTTTTTTTATATCACTAGCTTTTAAATATTTTGCATGTGGTAGTATATATGGTTTAACAAATATAGTAGATTCATCTATATTAAAACTTTGAGTTCTCTTTAATTGAGTTCTCTTGTGTGTTGTTAAAAACGGATCTCTTGGTTCTATTTTTTCATTATTTACATATATATTTATGCCATCATCTAGATATCTATGAAAAACTAATGATAAGTGATCTATAGTAACATCCATATGTTTTTTTAATGTATTTTCTAGATTAGATGTTGATACTTCTACTCTGTCAAACTTTTGTAAAAGTATATATGTTCCTGTATCTACAACATCCAGTAAATCTATCTTAGGAAATTCTTGTATTTCATTTTCACTATATCCTATTACACTCCATGATCCATTTTCTATAACATAATCTAAATCCCATGAGTATGCGGATATTTTTTTATTTTTCTTACTTACTACTACTAATTTACGACATTGCGATAATGATGCTGATTTTAGCCCTAGCCCAAATCTACCTAAGTCATTCTCATTTCTCGTTTCTAATGGGTTCTTACTTCCATATCTCATAGCTTCTTCAATTTCATACTCATCCATTCCATGCCCATCATCAAATATTATTAAATATGGGTCTTCAACTGGATTCATAAATATCTGTATATCTTTTGAATTGGCACTTATACTATTATCTATTAAGTCTGCTATAGCTGATTCAAATGAATATCCTAAAGATCTCATTGATTCTATTAACGCTGGAGCAAACGGAATACTTTCTTTACTAAACATAGTAAACTCTCCTTTTATACTCTTAACATCTATAATACTGTATTTTTTTATCATTTTATGGTTATATTATAATTATACATTTTTCATATGTCGAAACTTGTCTTTTTTTGCACAATCTGTGTATTCCCTATTTTTTAGTTTATATAATATATTTTTTCAAATAAATTTAAGTACTAACATTAATACGCAAGTACATTTATTATCTTCATCTTTATACCTAAATACCACTGTTTCGCCATCATAAAATTTAATTTTATACTCAACCATAGCTACTATTAGAGGTACATAGCTATATTTTTAATTGACTGTATGTTAAGTTCCATATGACATGTAAACTATAGATTGTTAGTTCCTATATCTATAGTTTTTATATTCGTCCAAGTTGAATTAATTTTTCCTCTATTTCTTACAACTTTTTCAATAGCTGTATCTCTAGCTATAGCTCGACTTATATATAAACTTTCTTTGATAAAAATGCTCCACTCTGATATATTAATGTAATTGAATTTCCTGAATATGACCATATATAATGTTCATATCTATAATAAATTTTTCAAACACTACATTGTCATACATTCCCCATCCTATGCTAACATTTCCTAAACAATAAATTCTAGGAGGTACACATATGAAATGGTATTTAGACTTCGGTCATGGAGGCAAAGATCCTGGTGCTTTAGGATCTAAAAACACAAAAGAAAGTGATACAGTATTAAAAATTGGTATGCTAGTTAAATCTAAACTTGAAAAACACTCAGAAAAAGTAATAACAACTCGTGAATCAGACTCCTTCTATTCCTTAGAATACAGAACCA
>JAVXLU010000036.1:11411-17657 GCA_036646635.1 Romboutsia sp. | reverse complement strand
ATATCTTAATGTTCTAGATTTTATAGGAAACTATAAAAAAGCAAACCTAGTACCATTTTTACTAACTGGAGAAACTAGGGATAAAGCAATGGAAAAGAGTGCTATACCTAAAGAAGAAGATTATCCTGAAGACTGTTTTATAGACTTTGATTTTAGGATAATAGATATATTTGAAAAAATGCAAATGGCTAGTCAAAAGTTAGAGGACTTTATTAAAGAAGAATATTTCAAGGTCAAAGTGTATTTAGGACATAGACCATCAAGAGTAGAGCTATTCACATATATGGATGACGATATTTATTTAAATATAAAAAAGAAATCAAAGGTAAATATATTTAAAGACTACTTAAGATTTTTAGATAGTATTTGTGAAATTACTGAAGATGAAAAATCACTATTTGATGGAATTGGATATGAATTTATTAAATTTATTGAAAATACAAGTATGAGTAAAACTTATAAACTGCCAGTAATATTGGCATTTTATAATGATGGAAAAATGAAACTTAGGATAGATGATGAGGACTTATATAAATCATTTAAGAAATTTTATAGCAAAGGTTCGAATGCAGTAGATATGCTTAAGGATGAAACTACATCTAAATTCAATACATGGGAAAAGAAACAGTATGTACATTTATCTAGAAAAAATCCAGTTAAATTTTTATGTAAAAGTAGTAGTGAATTTTTCTATACAGAAGGAGACTATGTCTGTTTAAATAAAAATTTAGGTGAGTTTATTAATAATAGATACTTTTTAGATAGTGTGTCTGATGCAATAGAGTTTAGAACTAAGCAATATTATAAAGATAGATTTGAAAATAAGTAAAATACAGATTATATAGAAGCTGTTGTGAAACAAGATATAATCTGTATATTTTGTGATTAAAAAGATTATGTAGGTGTAAATTATGATGTAGATGTATTTATATTTTTAAACTTATAAGATTAGTATGTAGACTTATATCACAAGTTTAAGAATATAAATACCTAGTAGGAACAAAACAAAATCAATAAATATATAAGAAAATTTATAAAACATATTATTTTAGTTAATAATAAAGATTTAAAAGTAAACGCTATAAATGTTCAATATACCAATAATACAGGTGAAATTAAATTATCTATAAAAAATACTTCTAATGAATCTATAATATTAGAAAATATAGATTCATTAGAAGTATTGAATAATAATTTAGATTTACAATAATATCTATTATGCAGCTTTGTCTATATCATCATTTTTATACTTACTAGTCATGTAACTGTAAATAGGTAATCCTATAAGTGTTACTATAATTCCACCAATAGACATCATAGTACTCTTAGTACCTGCAAGGAATAATTGGTCTACAACAACAAATAATCCACTTAATATTGCTATTAAAGGTATTATAGGATATAAAGGAACTTTGTATGGTCTGTGTAAGTTAGGGTGAGTTTTTCTAAGCTTAATAACCCCTATAAATGTTAATACATAGAATGACCATACAGCAAACATTGATAAATCACTTAATAAGTTAAATTGTCCAGATAAAGCATATAATGCCGATAACACAGCCATTAACATTGTAGCATTAGCGGGAACATCATATTTATTTAATTTACCTAAAACTAAAGGTAGTGTTTTTTGTTGACCTAAAGTATATATTACCCTTGGTCCAGTTAATAAGTAACCATTTATACATCCAAACACTGATATTAGTATACCCATAGTTATTACTTTACCACCTATTTTACCAAATAAAGCTTCTGCAACTGCTGAAGCAGGAGATGCATAAGTAGCAAGTTCACTAGCTGGTAATACCCAAAGGTAAGCTAGATTTATAACTATATAAACCCCCATAACTAATGATAAACCGCCGATGATAGCTTTTGGTAAATCTTTTCCTGGATTTTTCATTTCGCCAGCTATTGCACCAACATTTATCCACCCATCATAAGCAAATAATATTGCAACTAATAACTGCCCAATTATACTTGCTGGTCTTAAACCATCTGCAACAAGAGGTGTTAATATTGGATTATCTCCACTACCTTTAATAAATCCAAATATCATTATTAATACAAGAGGTACTAATTTACATATTGTAGATATTGTTTGTATAGTGCCACTTGTTTTAGAACCTAGAGTGTTTAATCCGCCTATTAATAAGATTACTCCTACTGTCATAGGAATTACTAATGCTTGATTACCAAGTAATATAGCAGATTGTTGCCCAAACATAACTGATATAGCAGCTATTGTAGCTGGGAAAAATAATACCGATTGCATCCAACCTGTTAAGAAACCTAATTTTTTACCGTAGATTTCTTCTATATATACCATCATACCACCTGTTTTTGGTATTGCAGCTGAGACCTCTGCTGCAGTAAGTCCAGCAGTTATTGTCATAATTCCTGCTAATACCCATGCTATAATTCCAAGACCTGGTGCTCCACCAGTTAGTTCATATACTGCTTGAGGTTTAAAGAATACTCCTCCACCTATAACCATACCAACAACAGTTGATAAAGCAGCAGTAGCACCTAGATTTTTTTGAAGATGTTTGTTTTCCATAGTAATTTTCCTTTCTTTTTTAAGAATTCATTCTGTCAAAAATCATTTTTAAAATTAAGCTATATTCTTAATTAAACTTAGGACATAAAATTTAATATGTTTAATTTTAGAAAACAGTATATCTACAAACATAGTATTTACAAATAAAGTTTTTTTAAGTGCAAATTCAACAAAAAAATAAAAAATATTTAAAAATGACTATTAATGTAAAAAGAACAACTACTTTATATTAAAAATACAAAGTAGTTGTTCTTTTTACTTCAAATCTAAATAATATTTATAGCAAGAACCAATATAGTAGCATTCTGTATATTCATAAAATTGTTTATTTATGTCTCTTGCAAATCGAGTTCTTTTTAAAACGGGTAATTTCTGAGATATTTTTAACATTGAAGCTACTTCATAATTAGGAAGAATAGCTTCAACAACTTCTTTGTTTTTCTCTATATGTATATCTAATCCTGTAAGATAAGAATAGAAAGACCCATAATAATCAGATGATTTTAGAGATATATTATTATTAAACCTTATATAAGTAACAAAAAATGCAAAAGCTTTACCTTTTTCACCTCTTAGGCGTTTTAAAATTATAATTTTTTCTCCAGGTTTTATATTCAAATATTTACTAATCTTATTATCTGCATAACTAACTAATATGTTTACTTTAAGAGTTTCTACATCAATACCGACTTCTTTCATTTCATTTGTAAAACTTTTAAACAATGTAAAATGATTATCATTTAACTGTACATCAGATTTAACAAATGTGCCTTTTGCTTTTTTTCTTATAAGTAAATTATCTCTTACTAATTCATCAATTGCTTTTCGAATTGTTATACGACTTACATGAAATATTTCACAGAGCTCCATTTCAGTAGGAATTCTTTCACCTTCTTTCCATTTTTCAATTGTAATATTACTTCTTAAATCACATGCAATTTTCAAATAAAGTGGTTCATTTGATTTGTATATCATAGTATCCTCCCAATTTTTAGTATATAACATTTAGCTAAATCTGATGATTATCAATGTATTCAAAAATACTAAATGCAACATTGTAAACGATATCAACGTATATTATACTAATGTCATAACATTAATACAATATATGTAATGTTATAACATTGGTATAATATTGGGGGTAAATATGTATAACTTGAGACCAAGCATAAAAATAAAAAAAGGTTTAAAATCATATTGTGGATTTGCAGAAATATCAAAAGTACTATTGAGCCAAATTTTGAGTAATAGTTTAAAAACAATAGTATTTGAGTGTTATCCGGGAATTAATACTGAGATTTTACTTAAAGAGATTATTAAAAAAATTAATCCAAAAGTTTTGATTGATGCTAGTTTGGCATTTTTAGAATCAGGGGATATAAATACTAAATTAAAACAAGATTTAACAGAAGACCGTGTATTTGGAAGATTTACTCATCAAAAGATTGAAGAGTATATTGATATTCAAAAGGTTAGTGAAATTCATGAAAAAGTAGAAAATACAGATGGTACTGTAATCATATATGGAGTAGGTGCTTCAAAAATTGTATATCCAGATTTATTAATTTATGTAAATATAACAAGATGGGAAATACAAACAAAACTAAAAAATGGCTTATCTAATTGGAAAGCTGATAATAAAAATGAGGAGTTTAGTAAAAAAGTAAAGAGGTCATATTATTTTGAATGGCCAGTAGCTGACCAAATTAAACAAGAATGTTATGAAAATTTAGATTTCATGATTGATTTAAATAATGATAAAGAACCTAAAATGATTAGTGGAAAAGATTATAAATTAGCTATTAAAGAATTTACAACACAACCTTTTAGATTAGTTCCATATTTCGACCCAGGTCTGTGGGGAGGAAGTTGGATGCAAGAAAAATTTAAGGTTAGACAAGAAGAAAAAAATTTAGCTTGGAGTTTTGATGGAGTTCCAGAAGAAAATAGCGTTATATTTGAGGTAAATACTACTAAGTTTGAAGTTCCTGCTAGTGATATAGTAATGCTTTTTCCAAAAGCATTATTAGGAAACAGAGTATATGGATTATATGGAAGTGATTTTCCTATTAGATTTGATTATTTAGACACTATGGGAGGACAGAATTTAAGTTTACAAGTTCATCCTACATTGGATTATGCCTATAGGACTTTCGGTGCAAAATACACTCAAGATGAAAGTTATTATATTATGGACTGCAAAGAAAATTCTATAGTTTACTTAGGTTTAAAAGAAGGAGTAAATTTAAATGAAATTGTTAATGAGTTAGAGCAGTCTCAAGTTATAGGTAAGTTTGATGAAGATAAATATGTAAACTCTATTAAAGTAAAAAAACATGATCATTTATTAATTCCAGCAGGAACAATTCATAGTAGTGGTAAAGATTGTGTAGTATTAGAGATAAGTTCAACTCCAAATAGATTTACATTTAAGCTATGGGATTGGGATAGGGTAGATATAGACGGAAAGCCTAGACCTATACATATTAACCATGGTAAGAAAGTATTAAATGTAGATATAGATGAAAAGTTTGTAAATGAGAATCTTTATAACCAGTTTAAAATTAATAAAGAAAATAATACAGTAAAAGAAGAGCATACAGGTTTATATGAATCACAACCAATAGAAACTGTTAGACATATATTTTCAACTAGCGTACTTCATAAGACAGAAGGTAGTGTAAATATGCTAAATCTTGTTGAAGGAGAGCAAATTATTGTAGAGAGTTTAGATAATAAATTTGAACCATTTATTGTTAATTATGGAGAAACATTCATTATTCCAGAAAGTTTAAAAGTTTATAATATATCACCATTTGGTAAAAGTGAAGGTAAAGAGGTTATAACTATGAAAGCTTATATAAGATAGGAGGAATTTAATGAAAAAGTTAAAAGTATGTTTAGATGTAGGAGGTACCTTTATAAAAAGTAGAGATACATCATTTAGTACTGTAATGGGGCTATTATATACAAACAATAAAAAATAATATGTTAACTAAATTAATAAGTTGAATTTTAGGGGGAAATAAAATGAAGAAGAAATGGACACTATACATAATTAATCATTCTCATACAGATATAGGATACACTGATAGACAAGAAAAGATTGAACGTTATCATGTCGATTTTATTAAGCAAGCAAATTCAATTTTTGACTCTATTGAAAGTGGAGAACATAAAGAATGGGAAGGTTATAAATGGACTTGTGAGAATTATTGGCAAGTTGAAAATTTCTTAAAAAATGCTGATAAAGAAAATATAAAAAAATTCAAAAAATATGTTGGCAAAGGTTTAATAGATGTATCTTTAAATTACTTAAATATGACAGAATTAGTTGATGAAGATATATTAAGATACAGTATTTCTAATTCTAGAAATTTCGCTAATAGTAATGGGTTTAATCTTGACTCTGCAATGATAGCAGATATAAATGGACTTTCTTGGGGGTATAGTGAAATTTTACATGAACAAGGCGTTAATAATCTTTTCTCATGTTTACATGCTCATCATGGATTAGCACCACTTTATATAAAGCAAATGCCATTTTGGTGGAAAACTCCAAAAGGAAATAAAATTTTAGTTTGGAATGGTGAACACTATATGCTTGGCAATGAGTTTTTCTTAGTACCAAATACTAGATGTTCATATCATATAATTGATGAATTTGTTAATGATAAATACACACC
>JAVXLU010000036.1:11036-11401 GCA_036646635.1 Romboutsia sp. | reverse complement strand
AATATTTAGATATATTAATAGCCTTGAAGAAGAAGGGTATCCATATGATTATGTACCTGCTATGATTTCTGGTATATTATCGGATAACTCTCCAGCGAACCCAAGAATTATGGAAACTATAAATAAATGGAATAAAAAATATAAAAATGAAGTGGAGCTAAAGGTAACAACATTAAATGAGTTTTTTAAAATATTAAGAAAAGAAAATGATATACCAACATACTCTGGAGATTGGAATGATTGGTGGGCAGATGGTGTTGGTTCTACACCGGCTGCGACGAAAATATATAAAGCAGCAATTCGTAAATACCGCCTGTTACAAGAATTGACTGATGGCGTGACTGATCATTTTTCAACGAAAGAAC
>JAVXLU010000036.1:1894-11026 GCA_036646635.1 Romboutsia sp. | reverse complement strand
ATTGGTGGGCAGATGGTGTTGGTTCAACTCCTGCACCAACAAAAATATATAAAGATGCACAGCGTAAATACCATTTATCAAAAAAATTAGACCCTAAAATGCAATTAGGAATCAAAGAATCAATGGATGAGTTTAAGTATAAGATGATGATGTATGCTGAACATACTTGGGGATACTCATCTTCAGTATCAGAGCCATGGAATACTCTTGTAAATGATTTAGATTATCGTAAGGCAGCATATGCAGTTAATGCAAATCAAATTATATCTAAGAATTTAGATGAAGTTTTAGCTAACTTAGGTGAAGTATCTATAATGCCTGATAGAGAAAAGGTATATAAAATAATAAATCCTCATGAACATAAGATAACTGATGCTGTAAAGGTTTATCTAGAGCATTGGGAAGATGTTGATGGAATTAGTTTTGGTGCTAACTTACAAAATTGCATAGAAGTAATTGATATAAAAAGCGGTGAAGTAATAGAACATCAAGTTATTAGTAGTGCTAGAGCAAATGAGATAGAGTTTATTATAAATCTTAATCCTAAAGAAGAAAAAAATATAAAATTACAAAAATCAGAGTTTAAGGATTCTACTGCGAAAAGACCTGTTTATAGAGGCTCAGAAGGAGTTCAAGACATAGATACAACACCATACATATCAAGAGGAAATAATGCTTTTATAGTTGAAAATGATTATTTTTATATTCAATTAGATAACCATAGTGGAATTAAAAGTATTAAGAATAAATATACAGATAAAGAGCTTATTCATCAAGATGTAAAATATGCTCCTTTTGTTGGAGTATATGAAAAAACAGAAGTACGTACTAATCCGACTGAAGAAAGAAAATCAATGGGGAGAAATAGAAAAGGACGTATAGTACAAAGAGATGATTCAAAATTAACATACATAAAAGTTATAAATGATGGTACAGTTTACACAACTATTAAGCTAGATTATAAACTTCTAGGAACTCAGATGTATTGTGTAATATTAAAAGTTTATAAGAAAACTCCTAAGATATCATCAACTATTAGAATACAAAAACAGAATGAGTGGGCTCCAGAAAATCTTTATGTATCATTACCATTTTCATTAGGAGAAGATAGTGAATTATTTATAGACAAAACAGGATGTGTTATTAGACCTGCAATAGATCAATTACCAGGAACTAATACTGAATTTTATTTAACTCAAAATGGTATGGTGTATAAAAATCAAGATGAAGCATTAATTGTTGCATGTAAAGATACACCATTAATTACTTTGGGAGAATTAGATTCACATATTATTGAATTATGTGGTGAAAATACATCTTATAAAAATAAAGAAACTGCATATTCATGGGTAATGAATAATTATTGGGAGACAAATTTTAAGGTTGATTTATCAGGATTCTATGAATTTGAATATTTATTATATTGTACAAACTCAAAAGATGAAGTAGATTTATTTGAAAGATGTAAAGAATTAAATCAAGGATTAATAAGTTTTCCTTGTAAGTTAGAGAATTAAATATAATAAGGGAGATTAATTTAAGATGAAAAAGAAAGTACATATTATATTTAAGACACATTTAGATATTGGATTTACTGATTTATCTAAAAATGTAATACATACATATGTTAATGAATTTATTCCTAGAGCAATAAGTCTTGGTGAAGAAATGAGTAAGAAATTTGTATGGACTACAGGAAGTTGGTTAATTGATTATTATTTAAATTCTCCAGAAGTTGATGAAAATATGAAAAAGCGTATGGAAAATGCTTTAAATAATGGAACAATAGCGTGGCATGCTCTCCCATTTACAACACATACAGAATTAATGGATGAAAAACTTTTTGAGTATAGCATATCTATATCAAAAGAACTTGATAAAAAATACAATAAAAAAACTGTTGCAGCAAAAATGACTGATATACCAGGTCATACAATTGCAATGGTTCCTATCTTAGCAAAAGCTGGAATTAAGTACTTGCATATTGGAGTTAACCCAAGTTCGGCTGTACCAAATTTACCTGAAATATTCTTATGGATAGCAGAAGATGGAAGTGAAATAGTAGTTCATTATGATAAGACTTATGGAGAAACATTTGAGCGTGATAACTTAGAAGATGTATTATACTTTGCACATAGCCATGATAATCAAGGTCCACCTAAAGATATTAATGAAGTTAATGATGTATATAAAAAAATATCTAATAAATACCCAGAAAGTGAAATTTATTCTTCAAGTTTAAATGAGTTTGCAGAATGTATCTGGAAAAAAAGAAAAGACTTACCTATAATTAAAGAAGAAATAGGTGATTCTTGGATTCATGGTATTGCAACAGACCCTATAAAGATTTCAGAATATAAAATATTATTGTCACTTCGTAATAAATGGATAGCTAAAGGTACGATGGATGAAAATTCCAATGAATATAATTTATTTTCTAAAAAACTTTTACTAGTAGCTGAACATACTTGGGGATTGAATGCTAATGCTTATTTACCAGATTATAAAAATTATTTAATTAAAGATTTTGAAGAAGCTAGAGATAATGATAAGATAGTAATATCACAAGATATGTTATCTAATGAATACTCTGATTTAATGACTTCGATTAATACTTATGTGCGAGAAGATAAATCTATTAAAGAGAAATCATACAAGTTTTATGAATATTCTTGGCAAGAGCAAAGAGAATATATATCAGAAGCTATATCTGTACTAGATGATAATCATAAGAGTGAGGCACTAAAGAACCTAAAAGCGAGACTATCTAATATAGAAAGTATTAAAGGTAATACATCTGTTATAACTGGAAAAAAATATGAATTTGGTGGGATTGAGCTTGTATTTACAGATAAAGGAAGTTTAAGTATATTAGTTATAGATGGAAAAAATATGATTATTCCAGGTAAAGAATATGGAAGTTTTTCTTATGAACGATTTGACTTTTTAAATTTTAATAGATATTTACATGAATATAGCAGAATAAATCAAAATACAGGAAGCTGGGTATTAGTTGACTTTGCAAAAAGAGGAATAGAAGCTTACCCTGAAATTAGACATGAAATTATTTATCCTTATATAATTAAATCAGAAATAAACCAAAAAGATAGGATATGTATTGTTAATTTTGATTTAGAGTTTGAAAATATAGCAGTTAAGAAATATGGATTGCCTAAAAAAATTAGAGTAGAGTATTGTATTAATACATCAGAAGGTACAATAGATGTTCATTTAAGATGTAAAGGAAAAAAGGCAAATCGTATGCCTGAGGCTTATTGGTTTGAATGTAGTTTAGGTGTAGATAATCCTTATGCATGGAAAATGAATAAATTAGGTTATGAAATTTCGCCATACAATATTGTAAAAAATGGAAATAGAGGTATGCATGCATTAGATAAAAAATCATTATCATATAAAGGTCCAGAAGGTTCAATTTCTATTAATAGTGAAATAACTCCATTGTTCTCTTTTGGAGGAAGAAGGATATTAAATTTTGATAATTCACAAAGATTATTAAATGATGGCATTTTTGTAAACTTATATAATAATGTTTGGGGAACAAATTTTCCTGCATGGTATGAAGGTGAAATAGAATGTTATATAAAAACTCAAATAAAAATAAATAAAAATTATATGTAAATTTATTAAATAGCTGCATCTTAGTTGTTATGATATATATATATATCATAACAACTAAGATGCAGTATAACTTATTTACTATTTATTACAAGATTAAATAATTGTATTAAAAGACTCTATAATTCTTTCTTTTGATTTTAGCTTATCTATTTTTATTACGAAATTTGTGAAATGAGGAGTAACAAGATGTTGCATCAAATGATATTCGCTTTCCCACTTTTCTGTAAATACAAGATGATTTTTATCCTCATCATTTTGATAAAATTCATACCCTATACAACCGTCTTCTTTTCTTGTTTCTATAGAAAGATTTTTTCCTAATAAAATAGCTTCATCTATGTGTTTAGATTTAATAAAAAACTGTGCAATTATTTTTATCATGTGTAGCCTCCAAATAATATTATATAAATAAGTAGATTATACCATAGATAATTGTAGTTTAAATATATATAAAGATGCATACGAATTTAATGTGAATTTAATATGAAAAAAATGTAGAAAAATATAGAAAAGATGGTATAATAAATTTATAGAAAAACGAAATATAAACTTTTATTTTATAAATATATTTCGTTTTATACTTTTCTAAATAAAAAACAAGGGGAGAATATATGATTAAGAGAAATGGACAGAAAATAGCAGCAATTGCTATAGTGGCAACGTTGGTTGGACAAAATATACAAGCTATATTTGCATTAGAAAATGGAGATGTACAACTAAATGGGAATACAGAAATTATTGAACCTACTGAATCTTTAGAAAATCTAGAAACTAAAACAGAAGATATTGTTGAAAATGAAAAGGAAACAATAACAGAAGAAGTAGTAGAAGAAAGTACTGAAAAATTAGAAGAAATAATTCCAGAAAAAACACCTAGAGTAAATAATAAAATAACAATACTTCATACAAATGATATGCATGGAAGATTTAAAAAAGATAGTAAGGTCATAGGATTAGATGTAGTAGCAGCTATAAAAAACCAAACTGAAAATTCAGTGTTAGTTGATGCAGGGGATACTACTCATGGATTACCTTTTGTTACTTTAAGTAAAGGTCAAGATGCAGTAGATTTATTAAATGCTACAGGGTATGAATATATGGCACCAGGAAACCATGACTTTAACTATGGGTACGAAAGATTATTAGAACTTTTCCAAAATGCAAAAGTTAAAAGTGGAAGTAAAAGACTTAAACCATTAGCAGGAAATATAAAAAAGAATGGAAAATCTTTATTTGAAGCAAGTACTATAAAAGAAATGGTAGTAAATGGAAAAACGATAAAAGTAGGATTCTTTGGAATGACTACAGAAGAGACATCTTATAAAACTCATCCGAATAATGTTAAAGGATTAGATTTTGAAGATCCTAGAATAACAGCTAAAGCAGAAGTTAAAAACTTAAAATCAAAAGGTGCAGATGTAGTAATAGCACTTGGACATATAGGTGTAGATGAATCAAGTGAACCAACATCTGAAGATATAATAAAAGCAGTAGATGGAATAGATGTATTTGTAGATGGACACAGTCATACTGCATTTAAAAATGGTAAAAAAGTAAATAATACAATGTTAGTAAGTACAGGTGAATATTTAAGTAACCTAGGTAAAGTTGAGATAGAATTTGATGAAAATAATAAAGTAGCTTCAGTAGATGCAACTCTTATAAATAAATCACAAACTTCATCTATAACTCCAGATAAAAATGTAGAGTCTATGATGGAAAAAATAGAATCTGAACAAAAAGAAGCATTATCTGTAAAAGTAGGAAAAACAGTAACAGAATTAGATGGTGCTAGAGAACATGTTAGATTCGGGGAAACAAACTTAGGAAACTTAATAACAGATGCTATGATAAATGAAACTGGAGCAGATATAGCTTTAACTAATGGTGGAGGTATCCGTTCAAGTATAGCTAAAGGAGATATAACAAAAGGAGATATAGTAAATGTATTACCTTTTGGAAACTTTATAGTAACTAAAAAACTTACAGGAGCTCAAATAAAAGAAGTTCTTGAATTTGGTGTTGAAAACTACGGAGTTTCATTTGGAGGATTCCCTCATGTCGGAGGAATGAAGTATGTAGTAGATCCAGAACAACCAGTAGGAAGCAGAATAGTATCTTTAACTACAAATGGTAAAGATATAGATATGAATAAAACTTATACAGTTGCAACAAATGATTTTACAGCAGCAGGTGGAGATGATTATCCTGTATTTGGAAAATTACCAATAGTAAATGAATATAATGCTTTAAATGAAGCTCTTGAAAGTTTTATAAAAAAATTAGGAACAGTTAATTACAAAGTAGAAGGAAGAATAACAACTGGTAAAAAAGCTGATTTTGAAAAAGTAGAAGAAGTTAAACCAGAAATAAATAAACCAGAAACAAATAAACCACAAATAGATAAGCCACAAACAAATCCAGGACAAGGAAATAGTGAAAATCCTAAAACAGGAGATATTGGTGTAATAGGATATGTAGCATTAGGAAGTTCTGCAATTGTAGGATTAGCATTAACTAAAATGAGAAGAAAAAAATAATTAAAATTAGAAAAAGTAAAGATTTATATATATAAGTGTGTATTTTTCAGAAATGAAGGTACACACTTTTTATATTAATATTAGGGCTATAACTTTAAAGTTATAGCCCTAATATTAATTAGTAAGAAAGGTATACTAATATTAAGTTAAAATCGATAATTAGATAGTAAATAATATGTATATACCGACTGCAAAAGTTATAAGGAAAACAATAGTTTTCATCATATCTATTTTACCAGTTTCTTTATAGCCTAAGAAAGATTCTATTAATTGACCTATTCCACCAATAGTAATACCTAAACTACTTATAAGAATATTTTTAGTAACGAAATACATTAATATTAGAATAAGTCCTACAAGTTGTACGCCTTTAGCTATTTTTTTATATGAAGTTATATTTTGCAAATCAATCACATCCTTAAAAAATTATAAATTGATTATATCTTAATTATAATAATTTTACAAATATATGATTTTAAATAATACTTAAAATTTAACTGATTAAATCCAAAAAATATATTGATTTATGTTATATTATACTTAGTAAAAAATAATATAATATGGGGGAAATAAAGATGAATAATAAGAAAAATGAATTAATAGAGCCATTATTAAATAGTGGAAAGATATTTAAACTTAAATGTAAAAAATGCGAATCAGTATCAGTACAAATAAGTAAACAAGAAAAGCCAGACACAGTATGTTTTGAATGTGGCGGTAAATGTGAAGTTTTAGTTTAAAATATTAATACTATGGTATAATAAAAAAGACTATAAACAAAATCAGAAAGAGGAAACAATGACAAAAACAAATTTTAAAGATTATAAATTAAGCAAAGAATTGCTAAGAGCAATAGAAATGCTAAACTATACAAGTCCAACAACAGTACAAGAACAAGTTATACCAGTAGCACTTGAAAATAAAGATATTTTAGTAAAATCAAAAACTGGAAGTGGAAAAACTGCATCATTTGCAATACCAGTTTGTGAATTAGTAGATTGGAATGAAAATAAACCTCAAGCATTAATACTTACACCTACTAGAGAATTAGCAATCCAGGTTAAAGAAGATGTATTTAATATAGGTAGATTTAAAAGAATAAAAGTACCAACTCTTTATGGGAAGTCTTCTTTTTCAGCTCAAGAAAAAGAACTTAAGCAAAAAACTCATATAGTAGTAGGTACACCAGGAAGAACTATTGACCATATTAAACAAGGAACATTTATTACAGATAATATTAACTATCTTATAATAGATGAAGCTGATGAAATGCTTAATATGGGATTTATAGAACAAATAGAAGAAATTATAAGTTATTTACCAGATAATAGAGCAACAATGCTATTTTCAGCGACAATGCCTGATGATATAGAATCTTTATCTAAAAAATACATGAAAGAACCTATAAAAATAGAAATTGAATCAAAAACTGTAACAGTAGATAGAATTCAACAAGATGGATATAAAGTAGAAGAAACAGGAAAATTAAATTTATTAAAAGATATTACAATAATAGAAAATCCAGATAGCTGTGTAATATTTTGTAATACTCAAGAAAAAGTAGACACAGTGTGCAAAGAGTTGAATAAATCTAGTTACCCATGTGATAAAATTCATGGTGGAATGGAGCAAGATGACAGAATAAGGGTTATGTCTAATTTTAAAAAAGGATACTTTAGGTATTTAATAGCTACAGATGTAGCAGCTAGAGGTATTGATATAGATAATATAACACATGTAATAAACTATGATGTCCCAAAAGGAAAAGAAAACTATGTTCATAGAATAGGTAGAACTGGGCGTGGTGGAAAAAGTGGTAGAGCTATAACTTTTGTAACAAATAGAGATAATGGACGTTTATCTGATATACATGAGTATACAGGAAAAGAGCTTACAGTAAAAAGAGCACCAAGCAAGAGATTAATAGAAGATTTAAGAAAAGACTTTGAATATAAATTAAAGATTAAGCCTCAGGTTAAGGAAGATAAAGGCTCTAAGCTTAGTGAAGATATTATTAAACTTCATATAAATGCAGGAAAGAAAACTAAAATGAGACCTGTTGATATAGTAGGAACACTTTGTAGCATTAATGGTGTTACAGCTGATGATATTGGAGTTATTAATGTACAAGATATATCTACTTTTGTAGAAGTTTTAAATAACAAAGGTGAAATGGTACTTAAAGAACTACAAACGAAAAATATAAAAGGTAGGCCTCGTAGAGTTACAAAGGTAGAGCAGAAATAATTTACATCTAGTTATCAATAAAAATAATGTATTAATTAAAATGTTGTGAGCATTGTAAGAAGACAAATTTAAGTATTGAAGTAAGTAGTACTATATGAAATAATATATTTTGAGGTGATATTATGATTAAAGAATACTATTGTCCAAAATGTAGAAAAAAACTAGAAACTTTAGAAGGTTGAGGCAGTACAAGTTATTATTGCATGGAATGCAATATACTAGTTTCTAGGAAAAAAATATTAACTAAAGAACAAATAGTAAATGAAGATAAAAAGTAAAAGAAACAAAGGAGAAAACAATGCAAAATCAATTTTTAAACAAAGATAAAATATTTACATCGTCTACACAATTTTCAGAAATCTTACTTCAAAGTAATGGATATACAGATTTTTATGATATGATATTGAAAAATAATATAGAATATATAGAATCAAAAACTTACGAAATATCAGTAGGTGGATTTGTAGATTTTAACCAACATATGTATGAAAATATAAATGATATGAATTCTATAAGTACAGGAATATATTTAGAAAAATCATTAATAACATTTAGAATATTCATATGGGAATCTAAAGGAGAAGGGTTTGAAATCTTTAAGCATGTTTTACGTGGAGAAGAAGTAAGCAAATTAAAAACAATGGAAGATATAAAAGAATATCTTTATGTTCATATAAATGAACTAGAATGTGGAATAATAAGTACT
>JAVXLU010000036.1:0-1884 GCA_036646635.1 Romboutsia sp. | reverse complement strand
CATTTGAAGAGTTTGGTAGTGCAATAGAAAGTAGAAGATTACCACTTACAAATATACTCCAATATATAAGTATAGAAAATAATATGGATGATTTTAGATAATATAATCATATTAAAATAGTTAAACTAAGTGTCAACTTTAGATAACAATATGCATATTTATACAGTATAACATAGATTTAAATAATTTATGGAGGGATAAATATGGCTAAAAAACTTATTAAAAAAACTAATAAAAGTACTGATAATACTGCTAGTAATAATAAAATAAGCAAAAAGAAAAAAACTAGCTCAAAAAAAAATAAAGGAAACAAGTCACCAAATAATGATTTAACAGAACAATTAAAGCAAAAATTATTAGAAAAATTATTAGAAAAACTTTAATATTATTTTATGAAAATTTTAAAATCTTCATTTTATATTTATATGCGTAATAGCGAGATTGATAATATAAAGGAGAAAATAAATTTGAACTTAAATATTTTATTAGGAATAGGAATATCACTAATTATAGGAATGTTTATTGTTATATTTACTACGATTAAACTTTTCAAGTATTTAGATAATTTAGAAGATAAACATAAAAAATAAGCTAGTTCAAATTTGAACTAGCTTATTTTTATCTAACAATAGTAAATATCATATATATAACATATATGATTACTAATAAAATACCTTGCTTTTTAACTAAAGAATTGTCTTTCTTCATGAATAAGTATAAAAGAATAGTTATAAGAGTCATAAATCCTATATCCATTAAAGCTAATGTACTTATAGTTATAGGATTTATAACTGAAGCTAAACCTAAAACTAATAGTATATTAAATAAGTTTGATCCGATAACATTTCCGATAGCTATTTCAGTTTCACCTTTTTTAATAGCTACAACAGATGTTACAAATTCAGGTAATGAAGTACCAACAGCAACTATAGTAAGACCAACTAGGTTTTGACTCATGCCAAATGAAGTTGCTATATTAGTTGCAGAGTTTACAACGATATCTCCACCAACTACTATACCTATTGCACCAACTATACAAGTTAACATAGTCTTAGGCATAGAGAATGATTCTTCAACTGTTGTATCTATAGCTATAGCAGTTTCACCGCCATCTATAAACTCACTATTACTACTTTTAATTCCAGATTTTACAGTACTTACTAAGAATAATATAAATACAGCTAAAAGTATAATACCATCAATTCTACCTAAATCTAAGTTAAATCCTAGAAATACTAATAATAAACTTACTAGTATTAAAAAAGGTGCATCTTTTTTTATAGTATCCTGCTGAACAGGAAGTTTAGCTATTATAGAAGAAACCCCTAGTACTACAAGTACATTAAAAAAGTTAGAACCTACAACATTAGCTATACTCATATCGTTTTGTCCAGCTAGAGAGGAACCAATACTTACGGCAGCTTCTGGTGCACTTGTTCCCATAGCCACTATAGTTAATCCAATAACCATAGGTGGTACATTAAATCTTTTTGCGATAGATGATGACCCTTCTACGAATACATCAGCTCCTTTTATAAGAAACGCAAATCCGATTATTAAAAATAAAAATGACATAAAACTCCTCCTTAAGATATATCATATATTCGATTTATCATACAGACTAGTATAACATATAGGAGAGGAGTAGAAAATACTAAATAGTAAAAATATAAGAAGATGAAATAGTAATATGTATATAAATATCCTAGTAGGAATAAATAACTTAAAAATAAAAAAACTCTAGAAAATAAATTAAATAATAGTATCTATTATTTAATTTATATGTTATTATGTATTTAGGAAGTAAAGAGTAACTATAATTATAAAACAAAATTAATATCGCGGAGTGGAGCAGTTGGCAGCTCGTTGGGCTCATAACCCAAA
>JAVXLU010000035.1:0-18030 GCA_036646635.1 Romboutsia sp. | reverse complement strand
AGTTAGACCATCTTATGTACTTGGTGGTCAAGGTATGGAAATAACTTATGATGAAACTAAATTAGCAACATATTTAGAAAGTGCTTTTAAAAGAGATAAGAAAAATCCAGTACTTATAGATATGTATTTAACTGGAAGAGAAATAGAAGTTGATGCAATATGTGACGGGACTGATATATTAATACCAGGAATAATGGAGCATTTAGAGAGAGCAGGAGTTCACTCTGGAGATAGTATAACTATGTATCCAAGCCAAAATATAAGTGATAAAATAAAAGCTAAAATAGTAGAATACACTAAAAAAATTGCTATAGAGTTAAATGTACTTGGGATGGTTAATATACAATTTATAGAATTCAAAGATCAATTATATATAATAGAGGTTAATCCAAGAGCGAGTAGAACAGTTCCATATATAAGTAAGGTAAGTAATGTGCCTATAATAGATTTAGCAACTAGATGTATGTTAGGTAGTAAATTAGTTGATATGGGATATGGTACAGGAGTATATAAAGAACCTAAATTAGTATCTGTAAAGGTACCGGTATTCTCTATGTCTAAACTTGCTAGAGTAGATGTAAGTTTAGGACCTGAAATGAAATCAACAGGAGAAGTATTAGGCGTAGGTGAAAACTTAGAAGAAGCATTATATAAAGGATTTATAGCAGCAGGTAAGACTATGTCTGATAAAAGAGGTGTAGTATTAGCAACTATAAATAATTATGATAAAGAAGAATTTATGGCAATAGCAAAAGATATGAAGGAATTAGGATATACTTTCTTAGCAACAGAAGGAACAGCGAATATTTTAAGAGAGAATGGAATAGAATCTGACATAGTTAATAGAGTAGAAGAATCTAGACCGAACATATTAGATGCTATAAGAAACAAAGAAGTTGATATAGTAATAAATACACCAACTAAAGGAAATGATTCTACAAGAGATGGATTCAAAATAAGAAGAACGGCAACAGAGTTCTCAACAGAAGTAATGACATCTCTAGACACATTAAGAGCTTTAGTAGATGTTAAGAAAAAGCATATAAAAAATTCTGGATTAAAAGTATATAATATAGCGGAATAATAAAAATGGTATCTCGAAATGATTTTAATTATTAGAGATACCATTTTTGTATATTTAAAATTTAAGAAAGAATTATTTGCTTATATAAGTCTCGCACCTTTACCTGCAGTAGAACAGTAAAAACGAGGATTTATATAAGGTGAAAATTTACTAAATTGCATTTTAAACTTAGCTATACCAAATTGACTTGGAGCTATTTCGTCTATACCAAAATATATAACTACTCCATCTTCAGTTAAATAGAATGCTTGGTCAGCTGGAACTACGATTTCAACATCTTGATAATACATGGATGGATTTTGATTAACTTTATAATTTACATAGTTAGTAATAACTTCAATATAATTAATATTACTATTAAAAACATTTTTTATAGGAATTTCATTTCCCGTAAGTAAATCATAATTATAATTGTATAAATAATTGTATAAAGGTTCTTCACCTTCTATCATACCTATAAGATTTACAATTACGCTTAATATATGATTTTTATTAAATGTAACTGAAAAAGTAGTTATAGCTTTGTAGCGTTTCTTAGGAAGATTATTTTTAGGTGCTATACTATTATAATCTTGTTCTTCTTTGCGTAACTCATTAGTAAAAGTATCAATATCTAGTTTTATAGTTGAATTTATGTTGTCTAATATAGATTGCGTAATATAAAAATAATCATTCTTTATATTAAAAAAATATGGATACTGCAAATCATAAGAAAAAAAGTTATCTCGGCCAATATTTTCATTAAATTTTGTAAGTATTAAATTATACATACAATTAGAGCTATTTTGAGAAATATCCATTGTAAAGAACCTCCATATACATTATGAAAAATCAATTAATATATATTATGATTAAAACTTGTACATAGTTAATAAATAAAAAATCAAATAATAGAAAAGATAGGTAAGAGTAAAGTATATAAAGTGTGGAAAATACCGAAAATATAGGTAATTATATGTTATAATACATAAATTGAGAGTTAATCAATTTTAGGAGGTAGACAATGTTATTATTAGCAGATAAATGGAAAGAATATGAACTTATAGATATGGGTAATGGAGAAAAATTAGAAAGATGGGGAGAATATGTTTTAAGAAGACCAGATCCACAAATAATGTGGCCTATGCAATCAGAATGGGCATTATGGAAAAATCCACATGGACACTATCACAGAAGTGCTAGAGGTGGAGGTCAATGGGAACATAAAAAGAAATACCCAGAAAAATGGGTTATAAATTATAAAAACTTAAAGTTTAATATAAGTCCAACAGGATTTAAACATACAGGTTTATTCCCAGAGCAAGCAGCTAACTGGGATTGGGCTATGGAAAAAATAGAAAATGCAAATAGACAAATAAAAGTGTTAAATCTTTTTGCATATACTGGTGGAGCTACAGTAGCTTGTGCAGCAGCAGGAGCAGAAGTATGCCATGTAGATGCTTCTAAAGGTATGGTAAGTTGGGCTAAAGAAAATATACAAACATCAGGTCTTGAAGATAGAAAAGTAAGATTTATAGTTGATGATGTTGTTAAGTTTGTTGAAAGAGAAGTAAGAAGAGGTAATAAGTATGATGCTATAATAATGGATCCACCTTCTTATGGAAGGGGTCCAAAAGGAGAAGTATGGCAAATAGAAGAAAAATTATATGGATTAGTTGATTTATGTACGAAGGTATTATCAAATGAACCATTATTCTTCCTAATAAACTCATACACAACAGGATTATCTCCAATAATTCTTGAACATATATTAGATGCTACGGTAGTTAAAAAAGCTAAAGGTGGAAAAGTATATGGGGGAGAAATAGGCATACCAGCTTCAAGAGATGGAAAGGTTCTTCCGTGTGGTATATTTGGAAGATGGGAGTCTAAGTAATGATAAAAGTCATATATGAAGATAACCATTTATTAGTTGTAGAAAAACCAGTAAATATTTTATCTCAAGGTGATGACACTAATGATCAAGATATGGTTAATCTTTTAAAACAACATATAAAAGAAAAATATAATAAACCAGGAAATGTATACATAGGCCTTATTCATAGGTTAGATAGGCCTGTAGGAGGAGCTATGGTGTTTGCTAAAACATCGAAAGCAGCTTCGAGATTATCTGAACAAGTAAGAAATAAGACATTTAAAAAGACTTATAGAGCAGTTATACATGGAACAATGGATAAAATGGAAGATAATCTTAATGATTATCTTTATAAAAATAAAAAAACTAATATGGTTACTGTGGTTAATAAAAATCATAAAGAAGCAAAAAATGCAGAACTTAGTTATGAAACTTTAGGAAAAAAGAATGGACTTAGTTTAGTTGAGGTTGACTTGAAAACAGGAAGATCTCATCAGATAAGAGTTCAATTTGCAAGTAGAAAACATCCATTATTTGGAGATCAAAGATATGGTCAAGATATTAATAAAGTTGGTCAACAAATATCACTTTGGTCATATAAAATAGAAATAGAACATCCAACAACAAAAGAAAAAATGGAATTTGTATGTGAACCGCCACAAGAATATCCATGGGATTTATTTAATAACTGATAAAGAGGATAGATAGGTATAAAAGTTTATACCTATCTATCCTTTTATTGATAAATTTAATATAGATACACTTAAAATTATCAATAATAAGGAGAGTATATGGACAAGTACACAGGATTTTATATAGATAAACCAACAGGAAATAATATTTTTTCTTATGAAGAAAGAAGTAATAAAAAAATATATGTACCTAAATTAATAGAGGGTACATTAGATGATGTAATGGTAGGAAGTGAAGTAGTATTTAATGAAATAGATGAGGGTGAAGAGATAAAGGCTAGAGGATTGAAAAATATGATTAATTACAATAGAGAAGGAAAAGATATATATATATTTGATAATCATAACCATGCTCTTTATTTTTGGATAAAAAGTCTTAAACGTGATAAATTTACAAAAGGATGCAAATTAGTACATATAGATCAACATAAAGATATGAGAGAACCTGAAAATTATAATTTAGATATCGAGAATATAGATGATGTATTTAGATATACTAATGAGGTAGTAAATGTGGGTAATTTTATTCAGCCAGCATTAAAGTATGATATATTTTCAGAAGTTATTATAATAGATAGTTCTTATGGATTTGAACTGAATATACAAGGAGAGTATGTACTAGATATAGATTTAGATATATTCTCTAAAGATATGGAATATATATCTTTAGATTTAAGGATAAATAAGATTCAAGAATTAATAAAAAAAGCAAAACTAATAACAATAGCATCAAGTCCATTTTTTATAGACCAAGAGTATGCTATAAAAGTATTAAAAGAATTATTTAATTATGATATAATATAGAAGTTAATCTAAGAAATTATGGTATAATATGAAGTTATTAATAAATAAATTTAAAAATTTATACTATAAATAAAAAAGAGATATTATAGGAGGAAAAAGTATGAGTTTATATACTGAATGGAGAAATTTAAGTGATAATCACGAGAGTCAAGAAGAAGAAGTAAAGTTTTGGGAAGAATATTTAAAAGTTGAAGCTGAAATATACAATGAACTTTTAAATAAGAAAATATTTGTTGTAGAAGGAAAAGTTAGTGATTTAGCTGCTTCTCATAATGCATCAGTTGAATATTTCATGGGATTCATAGATGGAATAAGCGAAAGTTTAAAAGAAGATATAACTTTAGAAACTATAGAAGCTGATAGTGAAATAAAGTTAGAAATAGATATTGAAAAATTATACTACAATATGGTAGCCGTTGAAGCTCATTGGTTATATAACTTACCAGCTTGGAATGATATATTATCAGAACAAGTAAGAAAAGAAATACAAAAAGTTCACAAGAATGCTAAAACAGTAGTTAAGGAAGAAAAGATAGGAAGAAATGACGCTTGTCCATGTGGAAGCGGTAAAAAATATAAGAAGTGTTGTGGAAAGTAAGGTAAACTTATGTTTGTTTTAAGATTTATTGATGATGAGGATGATTTAGCAGTTAAAGAATTTACTTCCATAATTAGTGTTAAAGAATATATAAGTCAGAATAGTCTAGAAAAAACATGGCATCAGATTGAAGAAATCAAAAAAGTAGTACCTAATTTGAAAGAAGACTAAAAAAAGTATCTGAGGAATTAATATTCCAAAGATACTTTTATTTTTATAAAAAATATCAATTTCTAGTGACTATAAATTAATATGGATTTAATTATTATTTAACTCAGCTAAATCTTTAGCTATTTGAGCAGCAACTTTAGCATTATTGTAAACTAATTCTATATTAGAATCTAAGCTCTTACCAGCTGTTATAGTTTTTACTTTATCTAATAAGAATGGAGTAACTTTCTTACCAGTTATATTATTTTCATCAGCTTCTTTTAACGAAGTTTCTATAGCATTAGTTATAGTATCATAATCCATTTCGAACTCTTTTGGTATTGGATTACCTATAACCATTCCACCTTTTAAATTTAAGTCCCACTTAGCTTTTAAAGCAGTAGCTACTTCAATAGAAGAATCAACTCTGTAATCAACACCGAAGCCACTTTTTCTAGTATAGAAAGCAGGTAATTCATCTGTACCAAATCCTATGACAGGTACACCGTTAGTTTCTAAATATTCTAATGTTAAACCTATATCTAATATAGATTTTGCACCAGCACATATTACTGCAACATCAGTATTAGCTAATTCTAATAAGTCTGCAGAGATATCAAAAGTTTCTTGAGCGCCTCTATGAACTCCACCTATACCACCTGTAGCAAATACCCTAACACCAGCTAAGTCAGCTAATATCATTGTAGTAGCAACTGTAGTAGCACCTGTTAACTTCTTAGATATTATAAATGGTAAATCTCTTCTACTAGCCTTAACAACATTTTTATTAGTTCCTAGGAATTCTATTTCTTCTTCGGTAAGACCAACTTTTAAAATACCATCTATTATAGCTATAGTAGCTGGTATTGCTCCATTTTCTCTTATTATTTTACTAACATTTTTAGCCATTTCTATATTTTTAGGGTAAGGCATACCATGAGATATTATAGTTGACTCTAATGCAACTACTGGATTTCCTCCTGCGATTGCTTTTTTAACCTCTGGATGTACTTGTAAATATTTTTCTAACATAATATCATCTCCTTAAGTATTTTTTCAATATTATCTACTGACATATTTGGATTTATTGTATTTTCATGAGAAAGTGCTATTATTGATGCAGCCATAGAAAATTTAGCAGTATATTCTAAATTAAAATTATTCAAATGACTATAAACAAGAGCTGCTGTAAATGCATCTCCTGCACCTGTTGCACTAACTATTTCTGTTTTTATACCATCAATATGAATGTTGTGTAAATTATTTATGCAATAAACACCATCTTTTCCAAGTGTTATAAAGACATTTTTTACTCCTTGTTCTAAAAAATACTTAGAGCATAACTTTATATCATCCATATTATCAATTTTTATACTAGATAAAGCCTCAGCTTCATATTTATTTAGCTTTATAGTATTAAAACGACCTATAATATCTTTAATTTTCATACATTTTGAAGTAGACACAGTATCAACGAATATAGGTATGTGTGAATAAGTTGATGTAATATAATTTATTACATCTGTAGATAAATTTGTATCTATTACTATAGCTAAAGAATCATTAATATGTTGATGCTTTGAAGAAACATAAGATAAATCTAATTTATCTAAGATATCCATATGTGATATAGCAACTTGCATATCATTAGCATCATTTAATATTGAAATATATATTGAAGTAGAACATTCATTTGAAATATAACAATCATCAGTATCAATTCCATAACTTTTACACTCTGATAAAATTTTATTACCATATAAATCATTTCCAACTGCAGATATGAGCTTTGTGCCTATTCCTAATCTACATATGTTGTCGGCAATATTTCTACCAACTCCTCCTAAAGAGATATCAACTTTTCCGGGATTAGAATCCAATAGAACTAATTTTTTATTAGGAACTCCTTGAATATCTATATTAGAGCCTCCTATAACTGTTATATAATTATTCTTTTTTAAAATATAACCTTTTCCCTTGATATAACCCTTTTTCATAAGATTAGTTATATGTACTGCAGTAGAAGAGCGAGTTATACATAGCATATTAGCTAGCTCTTGCTGAGAAATCATAGGATTTTCTTTTAAAACATCTAAAATTTCTTTTTCTCTATCAGTCATAATTACCACCATGAATAAATATTTGTTTATATGAATAAACATAAGTTTATTTACATACTATCATTAACTTTTTTATTTTTCAACAAAAAGTTCTTTTATATTCTAAGTTTTAATTAAAAAGATTTATATAAGTATTGCTCAGCTAAGATTTTTACTAAATAATAAGATTTAAATTTTATATTCTTAGGTACAAAAAAAAAATCTAAAACATAATATAAATTAACAGAAAAGTAATTAAGGAGGACAACTATGAAAACTGGTGATATAGTAGCAAGAAAATCTTATAATAAAGATATTGTATTTAAAATAATAGGATTCAGTATAGATGAAGATAATCATAAAATAGCTTTATTAAAAGGTGTAGCTTTTAGGATAATAGCAGATGCATACGTAGAGGACTTAGAATTAGTTAAACTTCCAGATTTAAGAGATGTTTTAATAGATAAAAATGTTGAGGGATTAATATCTCAATCAATGAGAAATGCAAAGGAAAGACAGAAAAAAATGAGTAGAGCAGTACCTAAATTGCAAGCTAATCCTAATGTTTATGGTATGCCAGGTAAAGTTTTACAAATAGATGGAGATAAAGAATATTTAAAAATATGTTTAGATGTATATACTGAATTAGGGATTCCAGCAGTTGGGGTTGCTATACCTGAAGCAAATCAATACAAAGAAGTAAGATCACTTCTTGAAAAGCATAACCCAGATATATTAGTAATAACAGGTCATGATGCATTAACTTCAAAAAAAGGTAATATAACAGAATTAGGTAATTATAGAAATTCATTAAATTTTATAAAAGCTGTAAAGCAAGCTAGAAAATGGCAACCTAATATAGATAATCTAGTTATATTTGCAGGTGCGTGTCAATCTAATTATGAACAGATAATAAATGCAGGTGCAAATTATGCTAGTTCCCCAGCAAGAATAATGATACATGCGCTAGATCCAGTATTTGTTGTAGAGAAAATTGCTTGTTCGAGAATTGATATTGTTGTGCCTATTGATGAGGTTATAGATCAGACAGTTACTGGAGTTAAAGGGGTTGGAGGCTTAGAAACAAGAGGCAAATTTAGATGGGCTATGCCAAAATCAATTTTATATTAACCAAAAATAAAAAAAATATACTATATATATTAAAAAATACTATTGACTTTTGGATCAAAAATATATAAAATAATTAGTTTAAACATTTGACAATAAACTGTATCTATGATATTATGTAAACATACAAACGTTTAAAGAAGGTGATATTATGGCTACTGTTCAAACTCTAGATAAGATAAGAGAAAGCCTTGAGAGACATTTAGGTAAGAAAATATTACTTAAGGCGAATAAAGGTAGAAAACAAATAGTTACTAAAAAGGGAATACTAGAAAAAGTTTATCCAAGTGTGTTTGTTGTAAAACTAGATGACGATGGAAATGGATATTCAAGAGTATCATATAGTTATTCAGACTTACTGACATCTAATGTGAAATTGCAAGTATTCAAAGATCAAAATAAATTGAATGTAAGTTAAAATTATGCCTATTAAAAATAGGTGTAATTTTTTTTGTTCTTTTTTAATATAGATATAGTGTGATATTTTATTAAAAAACAGGGGGGACAAATATGGAATTAATTAAAGATGTAATAAAGGTTGACAATAGAATAGACTTTGGAAAATTTCAAACATTTATAGAATCAGAAACAGTTGTACCAGATAAAAAATCAGATGTTTATGAAATAGTAAAAACTGAAGGTTACATATCTCTTAAAAAAATAGAAGTTACAGATGGAAAAATACTTTGCAGAGGAAGCTTTAATTATAATGTTATATATATAGCAGATGATAAAAATACAGTTTCTAATGTGGATGGAAAAATAGACATAAATGAAGTTATAGAAAAAGATAATATAGTTCAAGACATGGAATATATGTTATTTCCGGAAGTTGAACATGTAGACTGTACTATAATGAATGAAAGAAAAATAAGAGTAGGTGCTCTTATGAATATAAGGGGAAGCTTATTTGATAAACAAAGATTAGATATAGTAAAAGATGTATCTCAAGTAGAAGGAATACAAAAACATAGAAAAGAGATATGTTACCAAGATATAATAGGTATAGAAAAATCAGAAAGTGTAATAAGAGATACTGTAACTATAAACACTGAAGAAATTCAATCTATAATAAGTTTAAATCCAACAGCAAAAATAAAAGAAAGTAGAGTAACTGATAATAAAGTTATAATAGGTGGAGTTTTAGAAATTAACCCATTATCCTGTACTTATGATGGAGAAATAGTTGAATTAGATAGAATAGGAATTGATTTCACTCAATTTATTGAAGTTCCAGGTGCATGTGAAGGAATGACTGAAGAGAGTTTATTATCTATGGGAGATTTAAATTATATATTTAAACAAAATAGTGAAAGTAATACAGGGATATTAGAGTTAGACTGTACTGTATATTGTAAAGTTAAAGTTGCGGATGATGTTACTAGAGAAGTTTTACAAGATGCATATTCTCCACAAAAATTAATTAAATTTGATCAAAGATCAATAGAATTAAATAAAACATTAAGTAGTAGTGCTGAGACTTTTATGGTTAGAGAAAGCCTAAAAAATTCTAATGATGATATGCAAATAAAAGATATTGTGAGTGTTTGTCCATATATAACAATAGAAAATGCTTATGTTGAAGATAATGAAAGTATAATACAAGGTATTATAAAAGTAGATGTATTATATGTTCCAGTAGAAGGTTTAAAATCAGTTTATAAGATTAGTGAAGAAATACCTTTTGAACATGATATAACGATAGAAAATTTAACAGATACTTGTAAAGTATTTAGCACAGTTTGCATAGAAAAGGTAGAAGTTGATTTAAATAGAGACCAAGTTGATTTAAATGTAAAAATAAAGAGATTTACTGAAGCAGTTGATAAAAAATCAGAAAGTTTCATAATAAAAGGCGATGATTTAGGAGTATATGATTTATCTAAAGCTCCAAGTATTATTGTATATATATGCAAAGAAGGGGATAGTCTTTGGAATGTAGCTAAAAAATATAATACAACAGAAGCTGAAATAGCAGAGTTAAATGAAATAAAAGTAGATGAACAGTTAAAACCAGGAAAGTGTTTAATATTAGAAAAGAAAGTAGTTTTAGTTGATTAATAATATAGAAAAAACAAGATAATAGGGGATTATAATCCCCTATTATCTTGTTTTTTGTAGTATAATATTAGTAGTTATGTACGCATTATATTAGGGGCTAAGGAGGCTAAAATGAATTCTATAGAATTAAAAAGTAGAGCTAAAATAAATTTATCAATTGATGTATTAGGCAAAAGAGAAGACGGATACCATTTAGTCGAGATGATAATGCAAACGATAGATTTATATGATATTATAAAAATAAAAGAATTATGTACGGATAAAATAATAATAAAAAGTAATAGCAAAGAAATACCTTTAGACGGAAATAATATAGTTTATAAAGCGATTAACTTATTAAAAGATAAGTTTGATATAAAAAAGGGTATAGAAGTATTTATAGAAAAAAAAATACCAATAGCAGCAGGCTTAGCTGGAGGTAGTTCAAATGCGGCAGCAGTTTTAGTCGGGCTTAATAAGATTTGGGATTTAAATTTAACCGAAAAAGAGTTACAAGAAATAGGTTTTTTATTAGGAGCTGATGTACCGTATTGTATATCGGGTAGAACTGCTCTAGCACAGGGTGTAGGAGAAAAATTAAGATATATTAAAGGGTTACCAGATAATATTAGTATATTGATTTGTAAGCCTAATTTATTTATATCTACTAAAGAAGTATATGATGAATTAGATTTATATAATATTAAAAATAGACCGAATAATAACGATTTAATAAATTACTTAAATAAAGAAAATATAGAATCTGTAGCAAAAGGTATGGTAAATGTATTAGAAAGTATAACTAGTAAGAATCATTCAGAAATACAAGATATAGAAAATATTATGATGAAGAATAATGCATTAGGAGCTATGATGAGTGGTAGCGGACCGACAGTTTTTGGATTATTTATAAATAAAGAGGATGCACTAAAAGGGAAAGATATGTTAATAAAAAAATATAAGCAAGTATATATTGTAAATAGTAGTGAAAGAGGAGTTGAGATTAATGGATAATTTAAATAAATTAAACTTAGATGAGTATAAACCTTTGAGAGATGTAGTATTTGAGAACTTAAGGGGAGCTATATTAGAGGGAAGATTAAAACCAGGTCAAAGACTTATGGAAGTTCAATTAGCAGAACAACTAGGGGTAAGTAGAACACCTGTAAGGGAAGCTATAAGAAAGCTTGAATTAGAAGGGTTAGTTGTCATGCTTCCTAGAAAAGGAGCATATGTAGCAAATATGTCACTAAAGGACATAATAGATGTTTTAGAGATAAGAGCTAGTTTAGAGGGTTTATCAGCATCTTTAGCAGCTGAAAGAATAAGTCCAGAGGATATAGATAGATTAGAAAAAATATCAAAAGAGTTTGAGGAAAGTACAATTGCTTCAGATGTAGATATATTGCTTAAAAAGGATGTTGAATTTCACGAGTGTATATTTGAATCTACAAATAATAAAAAATTACATAGTTTAATAAATTCTTTATGGGAACAAGTATATAGGTTTAGAGTTACGTATATATCAGATTATGATTCTTCTATTAACATAGTTAACGAACATAAGCTTATATTAGATGCTATAAAAAAAGGAGACAATGAACTTGCTAAAAAATATGCTACAGAGCATATAGAAAAAGCAGAACAATTTATAATAGATAGAGCAATGAATAATAGTGAAAATTAACAAAGAAGGTAAAAACCTTCTTTTTTTGTATATAAAATTATTAAATGGATACACTCAAAATAGAAATATTTTTGGGGGGATATGTTAATGAAAAAAATAAAGATAAGAATAACTATATTGGTTTTAAGTTTTATATTTATAATAGGAATTATGACTATGACAATAAATGGAGAAGCTAAAAAAATAGATGAAATATCTGAAAGTTATAAAGAAAAATTAATAAGATTTCATGTTATAGCAAATAGTGATTCTGATGAAGATCAAGAATTAAAATTAAAAGTTAGAGATGCAATTATACAATATTTACAGCCAAAACTATCTAAATCAAGTAGTATAGGTGAAAGTGAAGAAATTATAAAAAATGAATATAAAAAAATGGAAGAAATAAGTAAAAATATTATTGAAGAAAATGGTTATACTTATGATGTAAAGGTAGGAATAGAATATACTAATTTCCCTACAAAACAATACTCTAATATTGTACTACCAGCAGGTGAATACAAGGCATTAAAAATAGTCATTGGACAAGGTCAAGGTAAAAATTGGTGGTGTGTAATGTTTCCGCCATTATGTTTTGTAAATGAAGAAAATGGAGTAATAGATAAAGCCACAGATAAAAAATTAAAAAAAGTTCTAACTAAAGAAGAATATGAACTAATAACTCAAAGAGACAAAAATGAAACAAGTAGAGTAGAAGTAAAATTTAAAATAGTTGAAATACTAGATAAGCTATTCTAAAAATTGACAAAATAAAAGGAGTGACTCTAGCTATGAAGAGGTGCTATAAGCTGATAGTATGTCTATTAGTTTTAATCTATGTATTTATTCCTACAAAACAAATTTTAGCAGAAGAAGAGAATATATTATACGAAAAAAAATCGCCAAATGCAAAGAGTGATTTAGTTGAAGAAAGAAAAGAAGTAATAAATATAACAAATGAAGAATTATTGTTATTATCTAAATTAATAACAGGAGAAGCTAGAGGAGAAAGCTATGAAGGTCAATTAGCTGTAGCTGCAGTAGTCATAAATAGAGTTAAAGATTCAAGATTTCCTGATAGTATAAGAGATGTTATATACCAAAAAAACGCATTTTCAGTAGTTAAAGATGGTTCCATAAATATGCAACCTACAGAAAGTACATATAAGGCAGCGCAAGAAGCTTTATATGGATTAGATCCGACAAATGAGGCTATATATTTTTGGAATCCAGAAATAGCTACATGCAAGTGGATAAGGACTTTAGAACCATATATGAGGATAGGAAATCATGTGTTTGCAAAATAGTTAAATAAATTATTGAAAATTTAGTTAAAGAAGCTTACGCTTCTTTATTTTTTTGTTATAATAAGCTATAATAATCATTTAGGCAATAAAAAGAATATAATAATTAAAGATTATAAAAATATACTCCAGGAGGGTGAAAATAAATATGAATAAACTTAATGTAGCTTTAATATTTGGTGGTAAATCAGGGGAACACGAAGTTTCTTTATTATCATCAGCTTCTATATATAAACACATTGATAAAGATAAATATAATATTTCAACTATAGGAATAACTAAAGATGGAAAATGGATGTACTATGAAGGAAATGATGAAAATATAAAAAATGGAGAATGGGTTAATTTAGCTAATAAAAATGTAGAAATTAACTTAGTTCCAACAGGAAATAAAGAAGTAGGTATATTATTTGAAGATGGTCATGTAGAAAAAATAGATGTACTATTCCCAGTATTACATGGACCATATGGAGAAGATGGTACTATACAAGGATTATTTGAGATAAGTCAAATACCATATGTAGGTTGTGGAGTTTTAGCTTCTAGCGTAGGTATGGATAAACTTATATGTAAAAAAGTATTTACTGAAATAGGATTACCTCAAGTTAACTATACAGATACTAATAGATGTTTATTTAATAAAGATGCTCAAGGCCAGTTAGATAAGATAGAAAGTAAATTAAATTATCCTGTATTTGTAAAGCCAGCTAATCTAGGTTCGAGTGTGGGTATATCAAAGGCTAATAATAGAGAAGAACTATTATCAGGAATAAATGAAGCTTTAAAGTATGATTCTAGAATAGTTTTAGAACAAGGTATAAATGCTAGAGAAATAGAAGTAGCAGTTTTAGGAAATGAAGAAGTTAAAGCATCTATAGCAGGAGAAATTAAACCAGCTAAAGATTTTTATGACTATGAAGATAAATATATAAATGGTTCATCTACTTATGAGATACCAGCGAGCATAACTGATGAAAATATGCAAAAAATAAGACAAATGGCTATAGAAGCGTTTAAAGGAATTGATGGAAAAGGTCTTTCTAGAGTAGATTTCTTTATAGATAAAGATTCAAGTGAAATATTTATAAATGAAATAAATACTTTACCAGGATTTACTAGTATAAGTATGTATCCTAAAATGTGGGAAGCTACAGGATTAGAATATACTAATCTTATAGATAAACTTATAGAACTAGCTATAAACTCCAAGAAATAAAGAAGGTGTAATTGATGAGTAATAGACCTATAGGAGTGTTTGATTCTGGATTAGGAGGATTAACAGTATTAAAAGAAATAATGAAAATTCTTCCTAATGAAAATATAGTTTATTTTGGAGATACAGCAAGAGTTCCTTATGGACCAAGATCTAAAGACACAGTTATAAAATATACTTTCCAAGCTATAAATTTTTTACTTTCTAAAGATGTAAAAGCTATAGTGATAGCATGTAATACTGCTACTGCAAGAGCACTTAAAGAAGCTAATGAAAAGTATGATATTCCTATAATTGGAGTAATAGAAGCTGGAGCTAGAACAGCAGCATATTCAACAAAAAATAAAATTGTTGGAGTAATAGGAACTGAAGGAACTATAAGCTCTAAAGCATATAATCTAGAAATTGGAAAAATAGATAAAGACATAAAAATAATAGATAAGGCATGTCCGTTATTTGTTCCAATAGTAGAAGAAGGATGGGCAAATACAGATATAGCATCTTTAACAGCAAAAAAATATTTACATGAACTAATAAAACAAGATATAGATTCTTTAGTATTAGGATGTACTCATTATCCATTACTTAAAAGAACAATTGGAGAAGTTGTTGGAGAACAGATAAAATTAGTTAATCCAGCAAAAGAAACAGCGAAAGATATAAAAATAATATTACAAAATAAAAGTTTAGTTAGACATGAAGATAGTCTTAATTCGATTTATGAAT
The DNA here is from genome assembly GCA_036646635.1 of Romboutsia sp. GTDB lineage: Bacteria > Bacillota > Clostridia > Peptostreptococcales > Peptostreptococcaceae > Faecalimicrobium. Next base: position 2,671 of record JAVXLU010000035.1, on the reverse strand, counting down.
ATTATGTTTCTGATATTCCTGAAAAGTTTGCGAGCATAGCAGAAGAATTTTTAAATAAAGAAATTCAAAATATAAAAAATGTAGAAATACAAAAATATTAATGTTATAAGATAAACTTTAGGCTTACATGGTCTAAAGTTTATACTTATTTAGGAGAAAATTAACATGAGTGCTAAAATAAATATAATTACAAAACAATATGATGAAAGTGGAAATATAGATACTATAAAGTTAGAATCAAATGCTGATGTAATTAATAAAAATAATGATATCTTTGTAGTTTACAAGGAAGAAGAAGAGGGATTAAAAGTTACTACAACTATAAAAATATGTGAAAATGAAGTTAGTATAAAAAGATTTGGAAATACTAATTCAACAATGATATTAAAAAAAGGAAATAGTCATATAGCTAGATATAGAACTCCACAAGGGTTATTTATAATAGAAACTCAAACTAAAAAATTAAATATAGATAAATCTCTAAAAAATTGTATAAAATTAGATATAGAGTATGATATTAAGATAATGGATTTATTTCAAGGAAAAAATATTATAGAAATAATTATAGATATTCAAGAATAAAGTATGTTTATTAAAAAGATGTTTAAAAGTTTAATTATATAAATTAAATAAAGGTATGTAAAATACTACCTTTTATTTAATTTATTTGGTATTATAATAATTATACTAAAGTTTATATCTTTTGGAAAAAGATACAAGGATGTATAGTTTTTTTATAGAAACTATACATAAAAGTTAATAAAAACTAAGTGTAAGAGGTATAAATATGATTTTTGAAAAGGTACTAAGTACAATAAATAAATATAGTTTAATAGAAGATGGGGATAAAATTGTATTGGGTCTTTCAGGAGGTCCAGATTCAGTTTGTTTACTACACATACTTAAAAGATTAAAAGAACAAAAGAATATAGAAGTGTATGCAGCACACTTAAATCATCAAATAAGAGGAATAGAAGCTCAAAAAGATGCATTATATATATCACAAATTTGTGAAAAAATGGGGATTACATTTTTCGTAAAAGCCATTAATGTACCTGAATATTGCAAAAAATATAAATTATCAATAGAAGAAGGTGCTAGAAAACTTAGATACGAAATGTTTGAAGAGATAAAAGAAAAAACAAAATCTAATAAGATAGCGATAGGGCATAATCTTAATGATCAAGCAGAAACAGTACTGATGCGTGCTATGAGAGGGACAGGAATTCATGGTTTAAGAGGAATAGAGTATATAAGGGAAAATGGTATAATTAGACCTATATTAGATATAGACAGAAAAGATATAGAAATATACTGTGAAGAACATAATTTAAATCCTAGGATAGATCAGACAAACTTAGAAACTATATATACTAGAAATAAAATTAGATTAGAACTTATACCATATATGCAGGATAATTTTAATCCGAATGTAATAGAATCTATAGTAAGAATGAGTAATAGCTTGAGAATTGATAGTGACTATATTGATAATGAAGCGTATAAAAAATTTAAAGAAGTATCAACAATTAATGATGATTCTATAGAAATAGATTTAGAAAATTACGTTAATTTACATAATGCTATAAAAACTAGAGTTTTAAGAAGTTCTATAAAAACATTATTAGGAGATACTAATTTTGTAGATCAAAAACATATAGAAGATATTATGGAACTAGAAAAAGAAAATAAGATAGATAAAAGAATTACTCTACCAAGAGAAATGTTTGCATATAGAAAAAAAAATATCATATTATTAACTACGAAAGAAATTATTAATGAAGAGATAGAATTTTGCTATAATATACCTAGTAATGGATTCATTAAGATTAAAGAACTGAATATAATTATGGAAACCCAAACAATAAGTATAGATAGATACAGAAGTATAAAGATAGATAAAAGATCTAAAGGGTTTGATTTTAACAAAGTAAAAGGAGGTATAATTGTAAGAAGTAGAAAGCAAGGGGATAAAATAAAACTTGCTGTAGGTAGCAAAAAAATTAAAGAACTATTCATAGATTTAAAAATTCCGAGAGAAGATAGATGCAAAGTTCCTGTAATATGTGATGAAGAAGGAATAATGTCTGTAGGGGATGATAAAATCAGTGAGAATTATAAAATTGATTCAACAACAAAAGAAGTATTAAAGATTACCTTTAATAAACTATAGAATAAAACAACGTATGAAAGGAGGGGTTCTTTTGAATAAATTTTTCAAGGGAATTGGTTTCTACTTATTAATAGGAATAATAATAGTAGGAATGGTACAGTTTTTAGGTAAACCAACAGAAAAGGTTAAAGAGTATGAATTCTCAGAAGTATATAGAGAATTATCTGATGAAAACATATCAAAGCTGTACTTTATAAATGAAACAGCAGTAGAGGGAACAATAAAAGATAAAGGTACTAAATTCAGAACATATATGCCAGAAGAAGTAATGGGAGAAAAGTTTTCTGATGAAGTTTTAAAACAAATAAAAGAAGGTAAAATAACATCAATAGGTGGAGAGGTTAAACCATCAGCGCCTTGGTTTGTAGAAATGCTACCTACACTATTATTAATATTCTTTATATTAATATTATGGTTTGTGTTTATGAATCAGTCTCAAGGTGGAGGCGGAAAAGTTATGAACTTTGGTAAATCAAAAGCTAAAGTACATAAAGATGA
>JAVXLU010000034.1:8296-18150 GCA_036646635.1 Romboutsia sp. | reverse complement strand
TTTCTGATTTATTTTTATATTCTTCTATCTTTCTATTGATACTACTAATATCATAACTTTCATTAATAATAATACCTTTATTTCTATCTATTATATTCCTGTTTAAACTGTAATTCCTATCTAAACAAGCTAAAATTCGATTTTGCTCTATTGCAAATTCTACGGTGTGCATAGTACCTGAATTTACATCACTTTGAACTACTATTGTTGCTAAACTTAATCCACTTTGTATTCTATCTCTTTCTATAAAATTATTCTTAAATATAGTATGCCCTAATGCATATTCACTCAGTAAGCAACCATTATTATTTAAAATATCTTCTGCTAAATTATAATTTTCCTTAGGATAAATATTATCTAAGCTACAAGGCATAACTGCAACTGTAGTTCCACCTGTATGTAAACATCCTTTATGAGCCATTGAATCACAACCTAATGCTAGCCCACTAACTACGTTATAGTTTTGTCGTGATAATATCTCTCCTAATTTGTATGCACCATTTAATCCTTTTTCATCTGCTCTTCTACTTCCAATAACAGCTACACAATCTTTATTTATTATACTATCATAATTTCCTTTATAAAATATCATTGCTGGAGCATTTTGTATATCCTTTAGATTTTTAGGAAAATTTTCACTTAATATATCTATTGCATTAATATTTTGTTTTTGTGAATTAACTATTATAGATTCTGCTTTTTCTCTAGCTATCTTTACATCTTCTAATTTTGGTATGACAATCCATCTGTGATTAAGTTTTAGATTTATTAATATATCGACTATATCATTTTCATTTTGTGGCATATTTTTCATTTCTTCTATAAAATAATGTATACTTTTTTTCCCTACATTTGATATAGATAGTAAAGTTAATATTAAATTATCCATTTATAATTTTCTCCTTTTACAAAATAAAAACAGGGTATAATTTATTTTACCCTGTTTTTTAATTACTATTTATCTAAATATTTTAATACTAAATTAAGTGTATCCCATCTAAATTTACCTTGTAAATTAACATCACCCTTTAATACATTTACTGCTGCTCCAATTACAAATACTTTTTTAGCTAATCCTGCTTTATATTCTTCTATTGGTATTAAAACAGCATTATTTAATCCCCAACTCAAAATAATCGCGATATTTTTATCTACATCACCTTTATATACTATACCATTTTCATACTTTGGCTCTTCTGGTTTTACGGGTTCGTTAGATTCTGCAGCTTTATAAGTTACTTCAAAATATTTACATAAACCTTTTATAGTTGCTTCTACTAAATCTATTCTATTATTTTTTAATATTTTTAAGTCTTCTTTATTGCTATAAAAAGCGTACTCTTCAAGAATTGATGGCATTTGAACTTTATATATTACTGTGAAGTCAGCAACTTTTACACCTCTATCTTTAGCATTGCTATCTATTAATTTTATAGTTTTATATACTTCAGTTTGTAAATACTTAGCTGCACTTTTAGATTTTTGGCTAGCATTAGATGCATAATAAGTTTCCGTTCCTCTAGCTATATTAAATTTTGAATCATAAGCATTCGCATGAATACTAAAAAATAATGCTTCTGGTTTTCCTTTTAATTTCCAATAGTCATTAGCAAGTTCTGTTCTTTTAGTAAGTCCTATTTCATCTTTTTTAGCTGGACTTGGATTAGTCAAATATACGGTTATTCCATGTTCCTCTGCTCTTTTTTTAATTCTATATTGCATATCATTGTTAAATTCCCATTCTCTCATAGACTTATCTGGGGCTTCTTTTCCTGACACATATTCGTCATGGCCACTATCAAGTATTAATAATTTCAATATATCATCTCCCAAGTTTATACTTAATATATAACTTAAACCATTTATTAAGTTACTTATAAGTGGTAAAATATTAAATATTACCACTTATATTATAGTATTCAGTTAAAATTATTAAGTGCACTTATAATTAGACAAATTTTGTTAAGATTATATGTTATTATTATATCTTATTTACTCTTATAATAATTTAACATATAAATATTTTTGTGTATTTATACTAATTATATACTATAATATTTTATATAAACAATGAGAGTAAGGTGAAATAATTGGACTATAATAGACTATTAGATTTAATAAAAGAAAATACAGATATTCCTCGATGGAATAGGGGTGTTAGGTATTATAATAAAAAATTAGTTGATCATATCAGCTTCAATATAAATGAGAATATTGTAACTCTTGAAGGAGTAATTGAGTCTGAATTTAACAATGAGGTTTATACAAATACCTTATCTATAGACTCTAATAATCTTAAAATAATTGGTGGAAGATGTACCTGTGAAGACTTTAGAGCAAAAAACACAGGTACTAAATTATTTATATGCAAACATTTAGCTGCTACATCTATCTCTGCTATTTTAATGGCTAAAAAAGATATTTCTAAAAATTTAGTTACAAAGTTTGATGATAATAAACCTCCAAAAATTTATCCATCTACACCAGATAAAAAACTTCTAGAATTTTTTAATGATAGTTATAAAAAACAAGTTAATTTAGAAGTTAACTTATCTATAACTCAAGAAAATGTATATGCTGATTTTAAAATTGGAATGGATAAAATGTATGTACTAAAAAGCTTAAAAGAATTTTCAAATGCTAGAGTTTCTAATTCTACCTTAGATTATGGTAAAAATTTCACCTATAATCCAAGTATTCATTATTTTTCAAGTCTTGATGAGCCAATAATTGATATTATAGAAGAATATGGAGCTAACTATTCTTATTATATAAATTCAACTATTAATTCTAAAATATTAGACTTAGGCTCAAGCGGATTAAAAAGATTTTTAAAACTTTTTAAAAATAAAGATTTTACTCTTAACTTTAATGAGGAAATTTATAATCCTAAAGTAATTTATGAATCTTTACCTATTAAATTCGATTTTAAAAAACTAGATAATAAAATAGAGCTTTCTTCACAAAGCGATTTACCTATACCCTTAACTGGTAAAGGTGATGTTGTTTTATATGAAGAGAATATTTATCTATTAGATAATGAAGATGCTCTAAATTATAAAAATATTTATGAAATCTTAAATGAAACAGAAACCGTAGTTTTTGATAAGGAGGATATGAGTGGACTGTTAGGTTATCTTGTTCCTAAATTAAAACAATTTTCTAAAAAAGTAGTTTTAGATGAAGAAATTAAAAATAATATAGTAAGTGATTTTAAAGTTGAATTTTATCTTGATTTTAAAAATTCTAGTACAATTTGTGATTTGAAATTTGTATATAATGATGAAGCTGGTCAAAAATTCATTTTACCAGATAAGTATAAAGAAAAAGAAATTGCTACTATTCTTATAGGCTTTGGATTTGTTAAAGAAAGTAATACCTTTGTATTTAAAGAAAGTGACTTGCATTTATTTAATTTTTTAAGTGAAGAAATTCATAACTTAAAAGATATTGGAGAAGTTTATTATTCTAATAAATTTAAATCTAAAAAAATATATAATTCATCATCTATCAAAGCTAGTATTAAAAATGGTATTGATGGATATTTTGATTTCAATTTTAGTATTTCAGATATTGATAAAACTGAATATAAAAATATATTACTTGCATTCAAAGAAAAAAGTAAGTTCTATAAATTAAAAGACGGTAGCTTTATAAATTTATCAGAAAAAGAAACTAAAGACTTCTTTGAATTAATTGATAACTTAGATTTAGTTAATAATTTAGAAAATAATAAAATTCATGCTAGTAAAGGATTATATATAAATGATGTATTAAATACTAAAAAATTAGATTTTATAGAAGGTAGAGAAAATCTCGAAAATATATGTGATAGATTTAAAAATATCGATGATATAAATTTTGATATTCCTAAAAATTTAGATGCAACTCTTCGTGATTATCAAATAGGAGGTCTAACTTGGTTTAAAACATTAGACCATTATGAGTTTGGAGGAATTTTAGCTGATGAAATGGGTCTTGGTAAAACAATACAAACTATTGCATTTTTATTAGCTAAGAAAGAAGAACAAACTAACGCTCCTAAAAGTTTAATCGTAACTCCAACTTCACTTATTTATAACTGGAAAAATGAGTTCGAAACTTTTGCTCCTAGCCTGAATGTTGTATTAATTCACGGAAATAAAAAAGAGCGTGATAAGGCTTTAGAAAACTTAGATAATGTAGATGTAGTTATAACTACTTATGGTACTCTTAGAAATGATTTAGATAGCTATATGGATATAATATTTGACTATTGTATTATTGATGAAGCTCAAAATATAAAAAATCCTGTAGCATTAAGTACTGAAGCTGTAAAAAATATAAATGCAAAAGTTAAGTTTGCATTAACAGGTACTCCTATTGAAAATAACTTACTAGAGCTTTGGTCTATCTTTGATTTTATAATGCCAGGATACTTATATAGTAGATCTAGATTCTTAGAATTATTTATACACAATGAAGATAACTCCTATAATCTAAAAAAACTTATACAACCTTTTATACTTAGAAGAACTAAATCTGAGGTTATGAAAGAACTTCCTAATAAAATAGAAAAAAAATTCTTTGTTGAATTAAATCAATACCAAAAGAAAATATATGGTGCTTATATTCAAGATATTCAAGAAAAAATGGTAAGTAAGGATATTAAGAAGGATAAGATAGTAATCTTATCTTATTTGACAAAATTAAGACAAATTTGTTTAGACCCAAGTGTTCTTCTTAAGAACTATAATAATAAAAGTTCAAAAATAGAAACTACTATAGAACTTTTAGATAATTATATTGAAAATGGTCATAAAATATTATTATTCTCACAATTTACATCTGTACTTAAGAATCTTGGAGATGAACTTAATAATAATAGAATTTCTTATTCTTACATTGATGGCTCTACCCCTGCTAAAGACAGAATTTCTTTAGTAAATGAATTTAATGAAACTAATAAGAATAAAGTATTTTTAATTTCCTTAAAAGCAGGTGGTACAGGTCTTAATCTTACAAGTGCTGATGTTGTAATTCACTTTGACCCTTGGTGGAATCCATCAGTTGAAAATCAAGCAAGCGATAGAGCTCATAGATATGGTCAAAAAAATGTAGTTGAAGTTATAAAGCTTATTGCAAAAGGAACTATCGAAGAAAAAATAGTAAAACTTCAAGAAAGTAAAAATGAACTTATTAATGAATTTATTAATGGAGATTTATCAAATGGTAACTTATTAAAAAGTTTATCTGATAAAGATATTGTCGATTTATTTGCTTAATAGTTTATAGTTTTTTTAATCTAAAAAGCTCATAGTATTTAAGGATTTATATACTTTTAATGTTATGAGCTTTTTACTTAAACCTATTTTGATAAATTACTTTCAAGTTAATGTTTTTGTATTTGAAAAATAAATTTTATACTACCACAAAAAATAAATTTTATAGCTATAATAATTAATATGATATAAAAATTTACTAAATATATTTAGGGGGATATGCTATGAAATTTGAATGTTTTTACTATCCAGTATTAATTGATGATGAAGTTATAAAAAGTAATGAAGATTTAATAAGTTTTGAATTTGGTGATTCTATACCTTGTAAAACCCTTTACTATAATTATGGACAAAATTTTGCTATCTATAAATCTGAAGAATTCTTTATAGTTGAAAATGGTATTTTAACAAAATCAATAACTTCTAAAGATTTAAAGTATCCTCTAAAAATGGTCTTTAACAAAGGAACTCAACTTACAATCTTCTCTTCTAAAGACCTCTCTTCAATTAGATTACTGCTAAAAGGTGAAAATGAAAATGAAAAACAACTAGGAGAACTCTTCTTTTTATCAATTGCTTTAAATCGAAAAATTAAAAATATTCAATATAAAGTTATGTCAGATTTAACTAACAGTTCTAGGGATTTTAATTATATAAATCAAGAAATTAATTCAAGAACTAAAAAACTTTTAGATGATTTAAGAAGCGTTGAAAGTAAATTTAATAATTTAGTTATAAATTGCTCAAATATAAAAGATTGTTACTTAGAATATATGAATTTTAGCACTAAAGAAGACATTTTACAATTATCTATAAATAAGTATTTTAAACTTGATACTGAAGAATATAAAGAATTTATTCTTAAAAGTTCAGTTTGGAAATCAAAGCCAATTTATCCGAAATTTAAATTAGATCATTTAATTAATTCTTGCAATTATAATATTTAAAAAATATGAGACTATCTTTATATAAAGATAGTCTCATATTTTTTAAATATTATAATCACTTCCATCACTAAACCCACCACAAGAATTATCATTTCCATAGTCATTATATCCATAATCGTTATAATTATTACACTGACAATCATTATAATTACTATAATCTTCACATCTATTATTAGCTATATTATCATTATTGATATGGTTATTATTGTAGTATAAAATATTATAGCTATTATCTAATGTATTATTTGAACATGATACATCACTATTTTCAATATTTGACTTATGACGCATATTTTTATTTAATTTATTTGGTGAATTAACTTTTTCTTTATTCTGATTAGAAAATCCTATATATATTAATCCTACTACTAGTAAAATAATTATTTCCATTTTACATACTCCCTTAACTTATTATCGACTTATTAATTTATAGTATTACACTTTATATACTTATTTAATTATATTTTCTATACGATTTATAAATTTATTTTTTTCTTTTTCTGAGATAGAATTACTCGCAAATATATCTTCTCTTAATTTTGATATTTCTCTATCTTTCTCATCAATTTTTTTTCTACATTCAGATTCTATATCCTTAAAACTTTTGCTTAACATATTTATAAGAGACGCCATTTCATCAGAACTTCCTGCTATTCTATTAAGTAGCATTAAATTTTGCTCAAGAATCTCTGGTATTTCTTTTAATGAGTATCTGAGTTGATGATCAATTTCTCCATACCCTTCTTCAAATATTGTTCTGACTTGAATTTCAGATATAACTTTATTTGTAGTAGGATAAGATTCCACTAAATAATGAACTGATCTATATCCAGACAGTCTAGAGCATACATGTATATCTAGTTCTTCAAACTTTTTAGTATTGTCTCCCTCTCTTATGTTTGCTACTATTTCATTTACATTCCACATTATACTTATAAAATCATGTATTTCTTCCCAATCCTCCTTAAATATGTGTATTACTCTTATTCCTAATAAATCTGTGATTTCTTCTTTATAATTGTCAACTGTAAATTTAAATTCATTACCGTATTTATTTCTTCTATCTTTGGTTTTTCTTATTACTTTTTCAATTAAATGATCTGCATTTTTTACTCTTGTTTTAACAGAGTGTACTTTATTATGCCCTCTTAAAATATTTGCTATTAATTCAGCTTGTGTCTCATAACTTTTTTTATATTTATTATAGTCATTGTGTATTTCTCTTAACATTTCCCAATCTATATCATTTTCAAATAAGAAATTTTCACTTATATTATATCTTATTAAAAAGTCTGTTTTATTAAGTGTCATACATACCTCCTAAATTGACTTTTAATTTTTTTGCATTATTTTCCTTGATTATCTTTTTTTATTTTTACTATTTTTTTCTTTATATTTATTTCTTTATACTTTTTTAAGATAATCTCACCTTTATGATTTAAAATATCAACATAAGAACATAAATCCTCTACTTTTATAATCCCTATATCATTACCTGTTATTCCATCTAGATTACTTACCGATCCTACTATATCTACTACCCTTATCTTTTTTTTCTTACCTGCATTTAAATATAGCGTAGTAACTTCATTATGAACTTTTGATTCTACTTTTCGTCTTTTTTTATTTTTTAATATTTGTTTTTGATATTCTTCAAATTTATTCTTACCAATTATAACTTTATCTTCATCTATGATTTCTATTTCATTAATATTATATCCAACATAACTTATTATTTCATCCATATATTTTTCTTCCTTTTGAGAAACAAGAGTTATAGCCTTTCCAAAATGATTTTTTCTTCCTGTTCTACCAATTCTGTGAACATAATTTTCTTTATCTTGTGGTACATCATAGTTTATTACCAGGGAAATATCATCAATATGAATTCCTCTTGATGCTACATCACTACTTACTAATATATTGAATTTTTCTTCTTTAAAATCTTTTATTACATAAATACGTTTATCTTGAGACATTTCTCCATGAAGTTCTCTTACCATGAATCTATCTTTTTTCATTTGATTATATAATCTGATAACTCGTTCTCTTGTATTTAAAAATATCATTAATGATTTTGGATTTTGAGAATATACAAGTTTTTTTAAAATTCCGTATTTTTCTTTTTCTTCTGCTTTTATTATATTTTCATTTATTTGCTTTTCATTTATAACATCAGTATTTTCTATTTCTATAATTTCCGAATCTTTCATATATTGTTCACAAACATATTTTATATCTTTATCTATTGTTGCTGAAAAAAGTCCTATAACTTTTTCTTTAGATGAATTTTTAAATATAACATCTATTTGTTCTATAAATCCTTTATTTAGCATTTTATCAGCTTCATCAATTATCAAGTAATCTAAATTATTTAAACTTATAGTCCCTCTTTCAATATGGTCTATTATTCTTCCTGGTGTTGCTACTACTATATGTACTCTTTGCTTTAAACTTGATATTTGTTCTTTTAGTGGTTGTTTTCCAAATATAGAAATACATCTAACTTTTTTAAGTCTACCAATATTTGATATTTCTTCACTAACTTGCATAGCTAATTCTCTAGTTGGTACTACAACAAGTGCTTGAATATTTGTATTATTTATATCTATATTTTCACATATGGGAATACCAAAACTCGCAGTTTTACCGCTTCCTGTTTTCGATTTTATTACTACATCATCTCCATTTAAAAGTTTTGGAATTACTTCTTGCTGTACTTTTGAAGGATTTTTATATTCTAAGTTATTCAATGCTTTTAATATATATTTATTTAATTTGAAGTCTATAAATTTATAAGTCATGTTATACTCCTTTTATTTTATATGTAATTACTTATTGTATCATAAAATAATAAAAAAAGACTCAAAATAATTAAATCATTATTTTGAGTCTTTTTATATTTTTAATTTATTTATAATATAAATTTATAATACTCTTTTAGACCATAAATAGGAATTAACCCAATAAGATGAATTTATATTTACCTTTTGAACATTTTGTCCTGGTTTTGGAGAATGTACCATCTCACCATTTCCTATATATATTCCCACATGATTAACTTTTCCACTTCCATCTGTACTTGAGAAAACTAAATCTCCAACTTGTAAATTAGACATCGATACAGTCGTTCCAACTTTAGATTGATCTATTGATGTTCTTGGTAGTGTTATCGATGCTGCATTTTTGTATACATAATAAACTAAACCTGAACAGTCAAATGAATCAGGACCTTCAGCTCCCCATACATATGGTTTTCCTATTTGTGCTTTAGCTAAATTAGCTATAGCTTCTCTTTTGTTAACTGATGGGTTATTTGATGAGTTATCATTTGAAATTGAACCCTTTGTAATATAATCACTACTTGCCCATCCTATACTTCCATTTGATAATTTTATTTTATACCATCCATTTTTACTTGAAAGCAATTCTACCTTATCATTTTTATATACTTTTCCTATAACTGAATAACTTGTTCCTGCTCCACTTCTTACATTTAATGTTGATGTTGTTACTGTTGCATATCCTGATAAAGTTACTTCATTTGATGAATTATTTGAATTATCATTTGAAGTTGAACCCTTTGTAATGTAATCACTACTTGCCCATCCTATACTTCCATTTGATAATTTTATTTTATACCATC
>JAVXLU010000034.1:0-8196 GCA_036646635.1 Romboutsia sp. | reverse complement strand
GCTCCACTTCTTACATTTAATGTTGATGTTGTTACTGTTGCATATCCTGATAAAGCTACTTCATTTGAATTTGATGATGTTATTATGTATTGGCTACTTCCCCACCCAATTTTACCATTTGATAACTTGACTTTACACCATCCACTAACTTTTTCTAATATCTCAACTGTGTTTCCTTTGTATGCTTTGCTTATTACTGAATAATTCGTTCCCGCTCCACTTCTTATATTTAATACATCGACATTAATTGTTCCTTTTTCTGCCGCGTATGAATCTGTCACACCAATTGCCATTACTGCTGAACTTAGTACTATAGCTTTTACTATTCCTCTTTGGTTCATCATCATTCCTCCCATTTATTAAAATAATAATCATAGATTTTCCTCTATCGACAAAATATGCCTATTTATATGTTACTATATTAAAACCTTATTGTAAATAAATGTTACAATAAAGTTACAACTTAATCGTATTTTTCTTTATAATATCTAAATTTTTTATAATCTAAAAAAAATAAAGGCTGAATTAGATATTTCTATCTATTACAACCTTTGTTTTTTTAATCCTGTATATATTCAAATATTATCTTTTGATTTTCTTTTAATATTATTTCTTCTTTTTTAGCTTCAATACCGCTTATCTTTATTTTAACCTCAGCTGTAAAAGGCTGGCTACCCTCTACCATTGATAATAATTCTTGAGCTTTTTTACGGCCTATTTTAGATGCTACTTCTTTTAATACGGATATCTTTTTTAACATATAGAAACCTCCTTTTTTAAAGTTAATTATAACATTTCTTATGATGATAATAAAATATATAATTTATTGTTTGTCATATTTATATATATTATCACAAAACAAACTTATTTTTTACTTTTTATATTATATAAATTATAGTAATATGATTTATATAATATAAAATTTTGGAGGTGTATTTATATGAGAAGTTCATGGGAAAAATATTTTATGGGAATCGCAGAGAGTATAGCTCAAAGAGGTACATGCGATAGAGCTTTTGTTGGTGCTGTAATTGTAAACTCAGATAATAGAATAGTTAGTACTGGATATAATGGTAGTATTTCAGGAGATGACCACTGTATTGATACTGAACATAAAATGAGAGATAATCATTGTATAAGAACTATACATGCTGAGCAAAATGCTCTATATTACTGTGCTAAAGAAGGTATAAAAGTCAGAAATTGTAGTATATATGTAACTCACTTTCCTTGCTTAAATTGTACAAAAGCTCTTATTCAATCAGGAATAATACATATTTATTATAAAGATGATTATAGAGTTGATGAGTATGCTTTAGAACTTTTAAAAATAGCTAATGTTAGTTATAGCAAATTATAAAAAATAATAATTTATCTCCGTTCCTATTTTATTCTTTTATATAATATTTATATACAAGTTATCATATATATGAACATAGAATTAATTTAAACTTCAAACTTTAATTTATAGGAGATAAACAATATGAAAAGAAAAAATTTAATACTAAATGCATTAATTTTGACTTTAACTACTATGGCAGTAGGCTTTATAAATATGGGATTTAGAGTATATTTATCTAATAAAATTGGTACTGAGGGAATGGGTCTTTACCAACTTTTAATGAGTATATATATGATGGCTGCTACCCTAGCTATATCTGGTATACGAGTAACTACTACACGTCTTATAGCAGAAGAACTTGGTCGAAAAAATATAAAAAAAATTAGTAGTATAATGAAAAAGTCATTTATATATTCCCTATTTTTTAGCTCTTTGGCTACTTTTTTAGTATTTAATAATGCTAAACTTATTGCAGTTTCTTGGATAGGTGATGAAAGAGCTATAATACCACTTAAAATTTTATCATTTTCTTTACCATTTTTCGGAATAGGAGCATGCTTTCATGGATACTTTTATGGTATGAGAAAAGTTATAAAGAGCGTTGCATCAGATATTATTGAAATTTCAACTTTAATGATTATAATATGCTCTTTTATAAGTATAACTTTACCAAAAGGTTTAAATTACACTTGTGTTTTAATTGCTCTTGCTAGTTCCCTTTCTATAATAGTTTCAACATTTTTTTGCTACTTAATGTACGTATTTGAAAAGAAAAATATAAATAAAACTATCTCCTCAAGAAGTAATAATTGTAGTTTGGCTGAAATATCTAAAATAGCATTACCTATTGCTTCAAGTGCATATATACAAACAGGTCTTAGAACTGTTGAAGATGTATTAATTCCTAATGCTCTTAGATTATATGGTTCTTCAACCTCAGGATCTTTATCAATATTTGGCCTTATAAAAGGTATGGTAATGCCTTTACTCAACTTTCCATCTATATTTTTGGCTTCTTTCTCAACACTTATAATCCCAGAAATTGCAGAGGCTAAGGCTCTTAATCAAAGAGTAAGAGTTAATTACATAATATCTCGTGTTTTTAAGTTTACATTACTTATTGCAATATTTTCATCAGGCTTATTCATTATTTATTCTAATGAATTAGGAATGTCTATTTATAATAATAATGATGTTAGTGTAATGATAAGAATATTAGCTCCACTTATACCTTTTATGTATTTAGATAGAGTTGTTGATGGTAGCTTGAATGCACTCGATCAACAAATGAGTACTTTAAAATACAATTTAATTGATATGAGTATAAGAATATCTTTAATTTTATTTTTAATACCTAATAAAGGTATTGATGGTTTTATTATAGTTGTATTTACAGGGACTCTAATAAATTCACTACTTAGTATAAATAGACTTTTAAAAGTAACTAAACTTGAATTTCTTTTGTATGATTGGTTAATAAAACCAATATTTTGTATAATCTCAGCAGGCTTTTGTACAAAATTTTTATTTAATTTTCTTAATATTACTTCACTTATAGCTCTTCAAATAGGAACTGTCCTATGTTTCTACTTTCTATTCCTTATATTGTCTAAAACAATTAAGAAAAGTGATCTTATGTGGTTTATAGATGCTTTTAAAAATGATGTTAAATTAGATAAAATAGGAGATTTAGGAGTATATAAACATCTTTAATACTTATTTTAATTTATATATATAATAGTAAAAAAACTATGGATAAAATTTAATCCATAGTTTTTTATTGATTATTTATATTATCTAAAAAGTTAATGATATCTTTAGATGTTATTTTTAATTGTTCCTCTTGATTTATTAAAGCCTCATTATCTCCTTTTTGTACACCATAATCTCCAAATTGAGCGTGGTTAGCACCTTCAATTTCAACAAATTCAGTATGTGATGGAAGTTTATTCTTTGATTCTACAAGAGATTTAAAATTTACAACGCCATCCTTACTTCCCCATATTGAAATTACATCTGTATTTAAAGCCTTTAAATTATCATTCATTGGATATGCCGCCAAAAGAACTACTCCATCTACTAATTCTTTATTATTACCTGCAAACTTAGCTGCCATAGTTCCTCCTAAAGAATGTCCACCTACCACCCAGTTCTTTATAGAATTATTTTCTTTAATTACTTTTTTAGCTTTATTAGGTGATAATATAGGTAAATTAAAAGTTGCATCAACTATTACTACCTTATATCCTTTTTTAGCTATATTTCTACAAATAGGCGCATATGACTCTGGATTAACTTTAGCTCCTGGGTAAAATATAAACCCATTTGTTGGTTTCATATTTGTAGGAGTAAATGTTATAAATTCATCTTTACTTACCGATATATTTTCATCACTTATTAATGATATATGAGCCATAGCTTGAGGTTCATATGTATTGTTTGCCCAAATAAAAAATCCTATTATAGCTATTACTAAAACTATTGGTAAATATTTTAGTATCTTTTTTATTTTTTTATTATTTTTTTTAACTACTTTATTTTGTAATTCTACTTCATCATTTAGTATTGGTCTTTCTAATTCCATAGTTATGCTAAATGTTTCGTACAACTTATTTTCTCTTTCATTTATATCATCACTCATATATACCTCCATATATTTTGTATACTATTATAGTTTATCATATATATAATTATTTTTCATCTAATGAAATAATCTATCTACTCCCTATATTATACATATAAAAATTTAACTTTACTTAAAATCCTGTGTTAGAGATACTATTTATATATAAAAAAGTGCCCTCAATAACTATAAAAAATCATTTTTAGGCACTCATCCATATTAAATTGACTATTTTTTAAAATCTATAATTTCTTTATTTTTGAATGTTATTGTAGTTTCATTTAAAGTCGTATGTGCTATAACATTTCCTTCTCTTATAGAGTAGTAAACTGGAACTTGTCTTCTTATTGCATCATATCCATTTTCAGCTGGTAATATAATTAGGTTTCCTGGTTTTCCTACCTCTATTCCATAACTATCTTGTATATGAAGTGTTTTTGCACTATTATTAGTTATTAAATCTATCGATTCGTTTATCTGTCCATATCCCATCATTTGACATACATGAAGTCCCATATGAAGAACTTGTAGCATATTTCCTGTTCCAAGTGGATTCCATGGATCCATTATATCATCATGTCCAAAACATACATTTATATCAGCTTCTACCATTTCTTTAACTCTTGTTATACCTCTTCTCTTAGGGTACGTATCAAATCTACCTTGAAGGTGTATATTTACAAGTGGATTAGCTATAAAGTTAATTTTACTCATTTTTAAAAGCCTAAATAATTTATATGCATAAGCTCCATTATATGAATGCATTGCTGTAGTATGACTTGCCGTTACTTTTTCTCCCATATTATTTTCATAGGCTCTAGCTGCAAGTACCTCTACGAATCTTGATTGCTCATCATCTATTTCATCACAATGTACATCTATCAATACATCATATTTCTTGGCTAATTCAAACATTTTATCAATAGACTCTACACCATATTCTCTAGTAAATTCAAAGTGAGGTATAGCACCTATTACATCAGCTCCAAGCTTTAATGATTCTTCTAATAAATTAAGTCCATTAGGATATGATAATATACCTTCTTGTGGGAAAGCAACTATTTGTAGTGTTATATAATCTTTTAATTCTTCTCTTAACTCAACCATTGCCTTTATTGCTATTAAATTTGGGTCTGTTGTATCAACATGAGTTCTTATAAATTGTATTCCATTAGCTACTTGCCATGTTATAGCTTTTCTAGCTCTAACCTTAACATCTTCTACTGTTAAAAATTCTTTTCTTTCTGACCAACACTCTATTCCTTCAAATAAAGTTCCACTTTCATTCCATCTTGGCTCACCCGCAGTTAATGTTGTATCTAAATGAACATGCGGCTCTATAAATGGTGGTACAACTAAAAATCCTTTTGCATCTATTATTTCTTCTTCAACTTTTTTTATATTTGATTCTATTTTAGTTATTACTCTATTTTCTATTAATATATCTACTAAGTAATCTCTATCTCTTAATTTTGCATTTTTTATTAACATATTACCTCCTAAAATACCTATATAATATTAAACTGTCAATAATAAAGGGATTTTAATATTATAAAATCCCTTTATTACCTTAAGCAGCTATATTTATTTGTTCTTTATTTATATTATTGTTAGAATTTAATTTACTCATTATAACATAAGTTACTACTGCTACTAATACAGAGTTTAGCGGTGTTATTCCAGGAAGCACAAATGCTCCTAAAACTCCTACTGCCCATGCTATTATAGCATTTATATTTATATTTTTAAATTTAGCATCTTTAAAATCTATATATTTACATTTGTTTACTATAAAATAATCAGCTATTATTACTGCACCTGTTGCTGGTATAAATGAGTTTAGCATATTTAACCATCCCATAAAATTGTTATATAAGAACATTGCTAACAGTGTACCTATTATTCCATTTATTATAACCATTCTGCTTTTAGGTTGTTTAGTTATATTTGCAAATCCAAGCCCTGATCCATAAAGTGCATTATCATTTGTTGTCCAAATATTCAATCCAAGTATTATTATTGCTGGTATTATAAGACCTTGCATAAACATTACTTCCGCTATATCTGCTTGTCCTGTAACCATAGCACCAATTGCTCCAAATGCTAACATTAGTGAATTACCTACTAAAAATGCTATTATAGTAGTTCCTACAGCTGTTTTTTTACTATTTGAAAATCTAGTAAAATCTGGTGTTAATGTTCCTCCACTTATGAATGTTCCTACACAAAGTGCAAGTGCTGCACTCATAGTCATACTTCCTGTTGCCTCTATATTTAAAATACCTGATAAGCCTCCGACAGAACCTACTGCTTTAGATACTGATATACTTCCAAGTATTGCAATTGATGGAACTGCTATCATACTTAATATAGTTAATGATTTCATTCCAAAGAATGCCGTTGCTGTCATTAAAAGTCCTGATATTAATACAAGTATTCCTACATCAATACCTGTAACTTTAGAAACTGGTATTGCAAACATTGCAACTCCTACTCCAAACCATCCAACTTGAGTTGCTGATACTAAAAACGACACTAAATATGAACCCTTTTCTCCAAATGAATATCTTGCAAGTAAGTGAGTTGAAAGTCCTGTATCACCTGCTATATAAGCTAATAATCCTGTGTATACACATAGTATTAAATTCCCAAATAATACTGCTAGTATAAACTTATCAATACTAAGACTCGTGCCTAATGTTCCTCCAGCTAACATACTAGCTGAGAAAAATGTAAATCCTAGCATAACAACTAACATTGATAAAAATCCTTTTTTAGCGCTATTTGGTATTGCCTCTAGTGAATAATCATGATCTTGATGTTTTTTACTCATAATGATGTCTCTCCCTCATATTATAAGTACCTAAAAATAAAAACCCCTTACTTAGCAAGGGGTTTTTACAAATCACTCGATTTAATATATAATATAATTTTAATTAATATTTAAATATATTAGTAAAGTAATTTTAATTTTCTTCCGAAAACCTTGCCAGCTTCTCTGAACTGGATTAAAGGTACTATTTTTTTATTAAAATGATTTTATCATATTTGTCGATTTTTGTAAAGATTTTTATAACTTATTTCCACAACAAGTACAATAATTAAAATCTAAATACATATCACTGCTACAATACGAACATACTCTAAATACATCTTCATTTTTTTCTATTTGTATACTTGTACCACATTCAACACAGAATTTATCATTTTCATTTGCAATATGTCCACATTCGCAAAATATTTTATGTTTATTATCTTCTAATTTATCTATTTTATTGTTACTTTCATAAATAACTTTGTCTAATTCTAATATTTCATTACACAACTCATTAAAGCTATCATCATTTATCTCATTTTTTCTAATTTTTTCATATATAAGTATCCCCATAGAAAGTAGTGCTTTTGTTTTTTTTATTTCATCATTTATATATTGCATCTTAGCTTCTTCTTTTATATTTTCTATTTTATCTTGCATATCATATATATTCCTTCCTAATATTATTAAATTTTTTTTAGTTTATATCCTATCCATGATATAAAATAACTATATACGAAAGATATTACCATTGTAGGTACAGTATTTGTGCCCATAAATATAGATGTTTGATAATTATTCATTTTAAACATATCTATACTACCTTCTAATCTTATATTACTAAATATAGATAATATAACCATAAGCATAGAGTATGATATTGCAAATATTAAAATTGCTTTTTTTCCATTTTCGCTGTATTTATCTCTAATATTACATCCTGTTATTAAAATTACTAACAATGACAATGCAATCATAGCAAAAAATATTAGTCTTGTATTAAAAAACATATCTTCATTTAATAAATTAATCATCGATATTATATTATTATTTATAGTAATAGGAATCATATTTGCAAATTCCCAAATATATGCGCTAAGTTGTGTAAGTATAACACCTATATTAATTTTACCTATATATCCATAAATACCAAGTTCATTTAATAAGCTTGAGTTAGACATACTTAATATTAAAAGTATTATAAATACTGATATGTATCCTATTCCAACTGTGTTGACTGCATCTTTAAATATGTTTAAATACATGTTATCATTTTTATATTTCCTCTTAAATCCAAATATATAGCTACTTAATAAAACTATAAAAAATCCATTTATTAATATTTCAAATAAATTATATCTGATATTTTGTGAAAATCCATACTCCATCATATCCATTGGATTAGTTTTAATGGTT
>JAVXLU010000033.1:0-18570 GCA_036646635.1 Romboutsia sp. | reverse complement strand
TTTGGATTTTCTCCAAATGCTATTTTTGATGCAACAGGATTTTTTATAACCATATTATCAATTCTTCTACCAAAAGTTTTTATAGCTATACATTGTCCACCCATTACATTTGCACTCCCTGGTGTAGTACATACTGATGTTATTCCACCTTGTACTGCTTCTGTAAAAGTATTATCCATTGGATTAATTCCATCTATTGGATTTAAATGAGGAGTTATTGGATCAGTTTCTTCATTTCCATCTGCTCCTTCAAACCCCATTCCATCTTCCCATAAACCTAAGTGTGTATGCGCATCGATAAAACCAGGAAAGACTTGTTTTCCATCTGCATCTATTATCTCTGCATCAAAAGGTGCAACTATATTTTGACCAATCTCTTTTATTTTCCCATTTTCTATAAGAATATCACCTTTTAAAATTTTGTTTGTTATTGTATTTATAGTTCCATTTTTTATAAATATCATCTTAATCTCCTCCTAATATAGCTTATATCTTCATTGATAAAGCTACTCTTTGCTTCTTCATATCAACTTCTATAACTACTACATCTACTATATCTCCTACTGTAACTATTGTCATAGTATCTTTAACAAATGTTTTACTCATTTGAGACTTATGAACTAATCCATCATTTTTTATTCCAATATCAACAAAAGCTCCAAAATCTACCACATTTCTAACTGTTCCTTTTAATATCATTCCTTCTTGTATATCTTCTATCTTTAAGACATCAGTTCTAAGTATTGGTTTTATTCCTTCTTCTCTTGGATCTCTTCCTGGTTTCTTAATTTCAGAAATAATATCCTTTAAAGTAACTATACCTATTTCTAATTTTTCACTTAATTCTTTTAGACCTATTTCAGAAACCTTTAAGTCTATATCTTCTATATTTTTATTTTCTATATCTTTAATAGAATAATTTAAAATATCTAACATTTTTTTGCATACATCATAACTTTCTGGATGTACTCCAGTATTATCTAAAGGATTTTTTGAATTTAATATTCTCATAAACCCTGCACATTGAGTAAATGCTTGAGGTCCTAGCCTTTTAACCTTTTTTAATTGAGATCTTGATGTAAAATCTCCATTTTCTTCTCTATACAGAATTATGTTTTTAGCTATACTTTTACTTATACCCGCAATATGCTCTAATAAAGAATATGATGCAGTATTTAAATCTACTCCAATACTATTTACAGAATCTTCTACAACTCCAGCTAAAACTCCCTCTAATCGTTTTTGGTTTAAATCATGTTGATACTGACCTACACCTATACTTTTAGGGTCTATTTTAACAAGTTCAGCTAGTGGATCTTGTAGTCTTCTACCTATTGAAATTGCTCCCCTTAAAGATACATTTATATCTGGATGTTCTTCACTTGCTAATTCTGATGCAGAATAAACTGATGCACCAGCTTCACTAACTATTATATATTGTACTTCTTTATCTATTTCTTTTATCATATCAGATACAAATTTTTCTGATTCCCTTGATGCTGTTCCATTACCTATTGCAATTATATTTACTTTATAAGCCTCTATTAATGATTTTAAAGTTTTCTTTGCACCTTCTACATTATTTTGTGGCTCTGTAGGATATACAGTTGTTGTTTCTAATAGTTTACCATTCGTATCAACTACTGCTATCTTACAACCAGTTCTAAACGCTGGGTCAAATCCCATAACTACTTTACCTTTTACAGGTGATTGTAATAATAAACTTTTTATATTTTGACCAAATACACTTATAGCCCTTTCCTGTGCTATTTCAGTTAAATGATTTCTTATTTCTCTTTCTATTGACGGGAATATTAATCTTTTGTATGCATCTTCTAGTGAAGAAACTATTATTTCTTTATTTTTAAAGTTTTCATTCCCTATATATTCATTCACTATATATTTTAATACTTTTTCATTATTAATTTCTAATTTAACCTTTAAGAATTCCTCTTTTTCTCCTCTATTTACAGCAAGTACTCGATGTGATGCTATCGTTTTTATAGATTCATTATAATCGTAATACATATCATAAACAGATTTTTCATCTTTAGAATTTTTAGTAATTAGTACTCCTTCTCTTAATGCTAACTCTCTTATATATTTTCTTATTTTTGCATCATCAGAAATTATCTCAGCAATTATATCTTTTGCCCCTTTTATCGCATCATCAGATGAGTTTACTTCTTTTTCTTCATTTATATAATTTTTAGCTTCATTATCTAAGTTATCTATATTTTTATTTAGTATATTTAATGCTAAATTTTCTAATCCTTTTTCTTTTGCTATTATTGCTCTTGTTCTTTTCTTTTGTTTATATGGAGCGTAGATATCTTCTACTTCTTGTAGTGTAATTGCTTTTTTAACATTTAATTTTATTTCTGCAGTAAGTTTTCCTTGTTCATCTATTATTCTTATTACATCTTCTTTTCTATTTTGTAAATTTCTTAAATAAACTAACTTATCATAAAAGGCTCTTAGTGTAATATCACTCATTTCACCAGTCATTTCTTTTCTATATCTAGCAATAAATGGTATTGTATTACCATCATCTATAAGTTTTATAGTATTATTTATTTGTTCATCTCTAAGATTAAATTCATTTTTTAAAATTTCATTTATATTCATAAGAATCACTTCTCTTTCGTATATAATTTATGTGGTTAAAATTAGCATTGAACCGTCTATAATAAACTAACTTTACTAATTTAAAAACAACTAGTTAGTTGCTCAAATAAAGGCTTAAGAATTAAATTCTCAAGCCCTTATTTAAATTATTTTTTTGACTTATTCATTTTTAAATACTCGTTTATAAATAAATCTATATTCCCATCCATAACACTTTCTACATTTCCGATTTCTGCATTAGTTCTATGGTCTTTTACTAATTTATATGGTTGAAATACATATGACCTTATTTGACTTCCCCAAGTTATTTGAGAATATTTACCTTGAATATCTTCTATTCTTTCTTTATTCTCAAGTTCCTTTAATTCTATAAGTTTTGCCATAAGCATTTTCATTGCTCTATCTTTATTTTTATGCTGAGATCTTTCATTTTGGCATTGTACTACTACCCCTGTAGGAATATGCGTTATTCTTACCGCTGAATCAGTAGTATTTACGTGCTGACCACCAGCCCCTGATGCTCTATAAGTATCTATTTTTAAATCAATTGGATTAATTTCTATATCTATACTATCATCAAGTTCTGGTGTAATATCTATTGATGCAAATGAAGTATGTCTTTTCCCTGAAGGATCAAAAGGAGATATCCTTACAATCCTATGAACTCCTTTTTCACTTCTTAAATATCCATAAGAATTTAATCCTTCTATAAGTAGGGTTGCACTTTTTATTCCCGCTGCTGGATCTGATAATATATCTAAAAGCTTAACTTTATAACCTTTTGATTCACCCCATCTTATATACATTCTAAGTAACATTTGAGACCAATCTTGAGCATCTAATCCACCTGTACCTGCATTTATTGATAATATGGCATTATTTTTATCATACTCTCCACTTAAGAGAGTTTTTATCCTTACAACATCTATCTCTTTTTGTAGACTAATTATAGAATATTCTATCTCTTTTTCAATAACTAAATCCACTTCTTCTAAACCTATTTCTATTAATACTTCTATTTCTTCTAAAGCCTCTTTTAGCTTGTTATATTCTTCTACTGTTTCTTTTAAAGATTTATTTTCTTGAAGAATTTTTTGGGCTATCTCATTATCATTCCAAAAGTCTTGATGATTCATCTTTTCTTCATTTTTATTTATTTTTATTAGTAGTAAATCAATGTCAAAGAGAATACCTCAATTCTTCTATATTTGAAGCCATTTGCTCCATGTTATGTCTATATTCTTGTATATTTAACATTTGAATCCTCCAAAATTATCTTCCACAGCACTTTTTATATTTCTTTCCACTTCCGCAAGGACAATCATCATTTCTACCTGCTATCTCATCCTTTTTAACTGTTTTATTTTCTGGTTCATCTGTTATATTCGAAGATAAATGTTCAACATCTATAACCTGTTTTCTTTCAACAGGCTCTTCTACAGTTATATTAAATAAATATTTTATTGTATCTTCTTTTATATGAGTATTCATTTCATTAAACATTTCAAAACCTTCACTTGTATATGCTATAACTGGGTCTTGTTGACCTATTGCACGAAGTCCTATACCCTGACGTAATTGATCCATAGCATCTATATGATCTATCCAATGGTTATCAACAGCTTGAAGAAGTATAACTCTCTCTACTTCTCTCATTCTCTCAAATCCAACTCTCTCTTCTTTACCATTATATATTTTCATTGCTATTTCATAAACTACTTCTACCAATTCAGTAATATTAAGTTTTTCCATATCTTGTATTTCTATACTTCCTTTTGGCATAAATAGATGATACATATAACCTCTAAATCCATCAACATTTACTCCATCTTCAGTTGTATATGCATTTGCAGCCTCTTCAATTAAAGAATGAATCATATTCTTAATTTGTTCTTCTAAGTTTTCACCTTCTAATACACGTCTTCTTTCTGCATATATTGTTTCTCTTTGCTTATTCATAACATCATCATATTGAAGTACATGCTTTCTTATTCCAAAGTTTCTACCTTCTACTTTCTTTTGAGCACCTTCTATAGATTTACTTAACATTTTATGTTCTATTGGCATATCTTCTTCAAGACCTATTTTCTCTACTATATTAGATATTCTATCACTTCCGAATAGCCTCATAAGATCATCATCTAATCCTATATAGAATCTTGAGCTACCTGGGTCCCCTTGACGACCAGCACGTCCTCTTAACTGATTATCTATCCTTCTAGATTCATGTCTTTCTGTACCTATAATTGATAATCCACCTGCATTTACAACTTCAGCTTGCTCTTTTTCAGTTTGTTCCTTAAACTTTTTATATGAGTTTTCATATTGCTCTCTAGCTGCAAATAATTCTTCATTTCCTTCTATATCTAATCCTTCTAATGAAGCATCTACTTTATTTATTATTGATTCATTATAACCTAATCTTTTCATTTCTTTTTTAGTTAAAAATACAGGATTTCCTCCTAGTACTATATCCGTACCACGACCTGCCATATTAGTTGCAATTGTTACAGCTCCTAATCTACCCGCTTGTGCTATTATCTCTGCTTCCTTATCATGATGCTTTGCATTTAATACTTCATGCTTAACACCTTTTCTTTTTAAAAGTTGAGATATTAACTCAGAGTTTTCTATTGATACTGTACCTACAAGTATTGGTTGCTTAACTGCATGTCTTTCAATTATTTCCTCTACAACTGCATTAAACTTACCTCTTTCATTTTTGTAAACAGCATCAGGTAAATCTTCTCTTAATATTGGTTTATTAGTTGGTATTTGAACAACATCCATTTTATATATTGCCTTAAATTCTTCTTCTTCAGTTTTTGCTGTACCTGTCATACCTGAAAGTTTTTTATACATTCTAAAATAATTTTGGAATGTTACAGTTGCTAATGTTTTAGATTCTCTTTGTATTCTTAATCCTTCTTTAGCTTCTATTGCTTGATGTAGACCTTCTGAATATCTTCTACCAAACATAAGTCTTCCTGTAAATTCATCAACTATTATTATTTCTCCATCTTTCGAAACATAATCTACATCACGTTTCATTATTGCATGAGCTTTTAATGCTTGATCTATATGATGCTTTAGTTCAGTGTTATCTATATCAGATATATTCTCTATATTAAAGTAAACTTCTGCTTTTTGTATTCCAGAATCAGTTAATGATACCGATTTTTGCTTTTCATCCACTTCAAAATTATCAGACTTCAGTGTTAATACAAAAGTATTGGCATCTGAATATAGATGTGTAGACTTATCTCCAGGCCCTGAAATTATAAGCGGAGTTCTAGCTTCATCTACAAGTATAGAATCAACCTCATCTACTATTGCATAATTTAACTCTCTTTGAACCATTTGCTCTTTATGTATTACCATATTATCTTTTAGGTAGTCAAATCCATATTCATTATTCGTACCATAAGTTATGTCACATTGATATTGAGCTCTTCTTTCTTGTGGATTTTGTCCATGAACAATTACTCCAACTGTCATTCCTAAGAACTCATATACCTTACCCATTTGCTCTTTATCACGCTTTGCTAAGTAGTCATTTACTGTAACTACATGAACGCCTTTTCCTGTAAGAGCATTTAAATAAACTGGTGCGGTACCTACTAATGTTTTACCTTCACCTGTCTTCATTTCAGCTATTCTACCTTGATGAAGAACAACTCCCCCTATAAGTTGTACTCTATAGTGTCTCATACCTAGCACTCTTTTAGAAGCTTCTCTAACTACAGCAAAAGCCTCTGATAATATATCATCTATCGTTTCACCATTATTTAATCTTTCTTTGAATATATTAGTCATGCCCTTAAGATCTTTATCAGACATAGATTCAAACTTAGGCTCTAATGAGTCTATTTCATCAACCATTTTGTTAAACTTTTTCAGCTCTTTTTTGTCTGCCATATTAAATAAATTATCTAAAAAACCCATGTTTAATATCTCTCCTCGCTCATTTATTATACTATTATATATTTTACCATAAAAATACTATATGTAATATTCTTTACTATAAAAAAGCTACCGATAATTAAATTTATCGATAGCTTTTTTAATTACTTTAGATATATTATTCGTGTTCTATCATTCCATATCCACCATTATTACGTTTATAAACTAAAGCCATTTCATCTGTTTCTATATTCCTAAACATATAAAAATTATGTTCAAGAAGATCCATTTGTAAAACTGCTTCTTCAGGATGCATTGGTTTAATATCAAATTTTTTGTGTCTTTCTATTACTATTTCTTCATCTTCTTCATCATATGCAATTTGATTTTCAGATTCTTGTATTCCTTCATATCTAATACTTTCATTATCTTGGTGCTTATCTTGTAATCTATTTTTATATTTTCTTAATTGTTTATTTAATTTATCATACACAACGTCTATTGCTGCATATAAATTTTCTTCTATATCTTCAGCTCTTATTATAGTTCCACTTATAGGAATTATAGTTACTTCTATTTTTTGTCTTGCTTTTTTAGCACTAACAGTAACTCTAACCTCTGTTTCTGGTTGAATATAAAAATCTAATCTTCCTAACTTTTCTTCTATCGCATTTTTTATACCTTCGGTTAGTTCCATTTGTTTTCCAGATATTATTATATTCATAAAAACATCTCCCTTCAGTTATCACAGTATAAGTTTTATACTTTTAATAGTATTATTCTATATAGCTTTATATAAACCTTTAATTTTATTGTTAGCTTTTATAAATTAATATATACAGTTAAAAATTATTAATTTTAGCAATATATTAAGCTATTTATTTATTTGTGGATTATTACTATTGATACTATTTGTGGATAATGTGGATAGAATTGTTAATAACTCTAGATTTTGTGTAGTTTTACCTATTTTTTTAATTTTATATATCCACAAATATCAACATAACTTGTTTATTATTTTGTGGATTTTTGTCGTAAAATTATATTTTATATTCTATTTGAAATAAAAAAAGCACCTATAAAGGTACTTATTGACACTCCCCATAGCTAATGAAGGGAGCTTTTCTTCAATTCTTTGTAATATTTAGCTGACCTGGTTTTTGACCCCACACTCGCCTACTGGAGGGTTCGCTTGGGTTCGCCGCACTACTAGCTCTCTCGATTTATTATCGGTAGGTCTTACCTCTAAGCTGCACCATGATCATCAACCCAATTTTTAGTGTTGACTTACGTGGATCCCTTTGCCTGCAACTGGCTTGGACTTTCAACCACAGACCTAAACATTACTTGTCTATTTTAATATTTTAATTACTTAATGTCAATAGAAATTTATTCCACAGCATAAGTATCTGAACTTCTTGTTAACAGTGTCATTACAAATACTTTATCTACACCATTTAGTTTTAAAACTTTAGATATTTCATTTACAGTCGATCCTGTAGTAAATATATCATCTATTAAAAGAACCTTTTTATTTTTTAATATGTCTTTATTATCATTTATTATAAATACATTTTTTAATTCCTTTTTTCTTTCTTCTTTATTTAATTTATACAATTTTCTAGTATTTTTCTTTCTTTCTATAATATTTATAGATGGTACATATATTATATTACTTAATTTAGTAGCTATTTTTTCAGATTGATTAAACCCTCTTTTTTTAAATCTATTTTTATGTAATGGTACATATAAAATATAATCAAACTTCAAATTCTCTATCTCTAATTTTTCTTTTATTATCCTCGCTATATATTTACTAATAAAAGTCTTATTTCTATATTTAAAATCTAAAATAAGTTTTTTACTTAAATCATCATATTCTATACAAGCTATTGCTTTATCAAAATAAAATCCTTTATTAAAACAACTACTACATCCACTTATATCTTGCTTTTCTAATGAATGATTAATTATAGGTTTTCCACACTTTATACATCCATCTAATATAAAGTTTAAATTTATAAAACATTCTCTACACATTGAATATGTATTATTTTTATTTATTGGTTTATCACAGATTATACAAGTTATATTATCTGGATATACAAAATCTAAAATAATATTAGTTATGTCATTAAATACTTTAGATAAAATAATTTCTTTATTTTTCATACTTATTTAACTAACAACCCTTCTTCTTTAAATTGATTTAATTTATATCTTAAATTAGAATACCTTTCATTTGTTTTATTATTTTTTATCATAAATTCTAGGTATTTTATATCACCAACTAATACGACTAGCTTTTTAGCTCTTGTTACTGCTGTATATAACAAATTACGGCTAAGTAACATAGGTGGAGCCCATGTTATTGGTATAACTACAACTGGAAATTCACTTCCTTGACTTTTGTGTATTGTTGTACAAAAACTATGATCTAATTCATCTAGTTCATCATACTTATATGATACTATCTTAGTATTATCAAATAATACATATACAGTTCTTTTATCTTTATCTATATGATATACATATCCAATATCACCATTATATATTCCTTCTCCACTCTCTGTAGAATCCTGATTTTCCCATTTTTTAGTATAGTTATTTTTTATTTGCATAACTTTATCACCAACTCTAAAAAGTCTTTTCTGAAAACTCTCTTCTACCTTAAATTTTTCAGGTTTATTAAGATATTTTTGTAGTTCTATATTAAGATTTGTTACTCCTAAATCACCTTTTCTCATAGATGATAATATTTGTATATCTTTTAATCTATCGAATTTATAAAATTTAGGGAGTCTCTCATTTACTATACTTACAATTTCGTGTAAAATTTCTTCATTAGTTGATTTTCTTATAAAGAAAAAATCTTTTCCTTTTGTATTTAGATGAAGTGGTTCTCCATTATTTATTTTATGGGCATTAACTACAATCATACTCTCTTGGGCCTGTCTAAATATTTCATTTAATCTAACTACATTTATAATTTCAGAATCTATCATATCCTTTAATACATTTCCTGCACCTACTGATGGTAACTGATCACTATCTCCAACTAATATAACTCTAGTTCCTTCTTTTATTGCCCTTAATAAACTATACATTAATAAAATATCTACCATAGATACCTCATCTACTATTATTACATCTGATTTTATCGGCTCTTCTTCATTTTTCATAAATTCTAATTGATCACTATCTGTTGCAAATCCCATTTCTAATAATCTATGTATTGTTTTAGCTTCTTTATTTGATGTTTCACTCATTCTTTTAGCAGCTCTTCCCGTTGGAGCAGCTAGAACTACTTCTTGATTATTATTTTCAAATATCTTTATTATAGTATTTATAGTAGTAGTCTTTCCTGTCCCTGGTCCTCCAGTTATTATAACTACTCCACTTTCTATAGCCTCTTTAACTGCTAAAACTTGATTTGTAGCCAATTTTATATTATCTTCATCTTCTACAATTTTAATTTCTTTTTCTACATCTATATTTAAATCTTTAAATTCACATTGTGATAACTTTATTATTTGTTTACAAACTCCATTCTCAGATAAGTAGTACGGTATTAAATATACTAAGTTTTGCCCGTTCATGTTTTCTATATGTACTTTTTGATCATAAGCTAAATTCATTATACACTCTTGTATAAGATCTAACTTTACTTCTAATAGTTTTACTGCATCTTGTAACAATATATTTTCTGGTAGATAAGTATGCCCACTTCCCAGTGATTGATTCAATGCATATAAAATACCTTGAGATACCCTATCTTTAGAATCTTTTTCTATTCCTATTTTATTTGCTATATTATCTGCTATTTTAAAACCTATACCTCTTATATCATCAGCTAACTTATATGGATTTTTATTTATCACTTCAATAGCTTTATTTTTATATTTTTTGTATATCTTCATACAGTAATTAGGAGTAATTCCATAAGGAGATAACTGAATAATTATATTTCTAAGTTCTCTATTTTCTTCATAACTTTTAACTATTTGCTTTATTTTTTTACTTCCTATACCCTCTACTTCTTGTAATCTTTCTGGAGTACTTTGTATTATATCTAATGTATTTACCCCAAATTTTTCTACTATTCTTTTGGCCATCTTTTCACCTATACCATGTATCATTCCTGATGCTAAATATACATAAATTCCTTCTAGTGATGATGGTGTTACTGGCATAAATTTATTCACTTCAAATTGAGTTCCGTAAGTTTTATGATTTATCCATTTACCTTCTACTTCTATACTTTCTCCTACTGATAAAGTTGGCATACATCCAACTATGACAACATCATTATTAGAGTTAGCTAAATGAGCTATGGTATATCCATTATCTTCATTTTTGAATACTATATCACTTATCATTCCTTCTAATCGTTCCATATATATCTCCTACAACAAATAATATTTCTATACTGTACTTAAGTTGTAATTATTATACCTTTTATATAAAATAAAATCACCCCTTAAAGTAATATTGATAAGTATTTCTTATCGATATTACTTTAAGGGGTTTATATATTGATAAATTTCAAATTTTTATGCTAACGCTTCTTTTTTTAATAATTCTGCTTTATCTATTCTTTCCCAAGGTAAATCTATATCTGTTCTACCAAAGTGACCATATGCTGCTGTACTTTTAAATATTGGCTTTCTTAGATCTAAATCTCTTATTATTGCACCTGGTCTTAAATCAAAATTCTTTTCAACTAGATCGACTAACTTTAATTCTGATACTTTTCCCGTTCCAAATGTATCTATAAATATTGATAGAGGCTTAGCAATACCTATTGCGTATGCAAGTTCAATTTCACATTTATCTGCAAGTCCTGCAGCTACTATATTTTTAGCTACATATCTAGCTGCATATGCAGCAGATCTATCTACTTTTGTAGCATCCTTACCTGAAAATGCTCCTCCTCCATGTCTTGAGTATCCGCCATAAGTATCTATTATTATTTTTCTTCCCGTAAGTCCTGTATCTCCTTGAGGACCTCCTATAACAAATCTTCCTGTAGGGTTTACATATATAATAGTTTCTTCATCAAGTAACTCTGCTGGTATAACAGCTTTTATAACATGTTCTATTAAATCTTTTCTTATCGTATCAGTTTCTACTTCTTCACCATGTTGAGTTGATATAAGTATAGTGTGAACTCTAACTATCTTATCTCCATCGTATTCAACTGTAACTTGAGTTTTTCCATCTGGTCTTAGATAATCTAATAATTCAGATTTTCTAACCTCTGTTAACCTTCTAGCTAATTTATGTGCTAACGATATTGGAAGTGGCATTAATTCTGGAGTTTCATTACATGCAAATCCAAACATTATACCTTGATCTCCAGCTCCTATTGCTTCTATTTCTTCTTCTGTTTGCTCTCCTGATCTACTTTCTAATGCTTCATCAACACCCATTGCAATGTCACCTGATTGCTCATCTATTGAAGTTAAAACAGCACAAGTATTAGCATCAAATCCAAATTTAGCTCTTGTATACCCTATCTCTTCTATTGTATTTCTAACTAGTTTGGGAATATCTACATAAGCATTAGTTGTTATCTCACCTGCTACTAATACTAATCCAGTAGTAACTGTTGTTTCACATGCTACTCTTGATAAAGGGTCCTTTTCTAATAATGCATCTAATATTGAGTCTGATATTTGGTCACAAATTTTATCTGGATGCCCCTCTGTTACTGATTCTGATGTAAATAAATGTTTTGCCATTTTATTTCCTCCTTAATTTATAATTTTAATCATATATTAAATCTTATATTTATATACTCCGATATTATTTCATGTCATCTATTTAAAACAATAAAATATATTAAGATGTTATAGTTTTTTAATTATTACTGAATTAAAAAAACCCCTTCTTATGCTAAGAAGAGGTTAATTCTGTATATTCAATACATTAATTAACTAACCTCATCTCTCAAGATCAATGATCTTGTAGGATTTAGCACCGTTTCCCAAATGGGTGGTTGCTGGGCTTCACAGGGCCTATCCCTCCGCCACTCTTGATAAGGTAATCAAGAAAGTTATTAAGTTCTTTGTTATTATATGTCTTACTGATTTATATCTTACCCTTTTTATAAAATTCTGTCAATATTTTTAATTATTTTTATAAATTATTTTATATATTTTTACTTGTACTATATCAGCTATATAGTATCGTATTTAACATTATTTTCATATTATATATTATGCAATCTTAAAGATAGGTATTTTTTAAATTTGAAATTCATATATTTCTTTTGAAGGGGGTGTGCCTATGTATTTAGCCAAAATAAATTATAAAAAAGAAAATGTCGTAGAAGTATTAAGCTCAATACTAAAAGATTTAATTAATGAAAATACAGTTGTAGTTTGTATCGGAACTGACAGAGCAATCGGTGATGCTCTAGGCCCATTAGTTGGTACAATGCTACAAAATAGTGATTTTAAATATCCAGTTTATGGTACATTAGATAACCCTATTCACGCTTTAAACATATACGAATCTATTGATCACATAAAGAAAACTCATCCAAAAGGAAATTTTTTAGCTATAGATGCCTGCTTAGGATCAAAAGGTAGTATAGGTAATATACAACTTAGAGAAGGCCCAATTTTACCTGGAAAAGGTGTTGGAAAAAAACTACCTCAAATAGGAAATCATTCTATCGTAGGAATAGTTGATAAGATAGATGAGAATAATAGATTTTCATTTAATAACGTAAGACTTAGCTTTATAATAGATTTAGCTGAAGTTATCTCATTAGCTTTATTACTTTCTACCTAATTTTCTCTATTAATAAAAAACTCGTACTCAGATATTAAATATCTGAGCGCGAGTTTTTAATTTATTTTTGAACAAGAGCAAACATTAAATCTCCACTACATACAAGATTTTCTCCGACATAAGCTTTTGCTGTTGCCTTACCAATATTTCTTCTTAAAGATAGCATTTCAACTTCCATAGTTAATATATCTCCAGGTCTTACTTCTTTTTTAAATCTCACTTTATCTATACCTGCAAATACACCTAACTTACCCTTATTTTCTTCTATAGACATCATAGCTACTGCTCCAACTTGAGCCATAGCTTCAATAATTAAAACCCCCGGCATTATAGGATATTCGGGAAAATGACCTTGAAAAAATGGTTCATTAACTGTAACATTTTTAATTCCTACTGCTCTTTTTCCTTCTTCTAATTCTACAACTTTGTCCACTAATAAAAATGGATACCTATGCGGTATTAATTCCTTTATTTGATCTATATTTAACATTGAAATACCTCCCTAAATTTAATTTATCTTCTTTTAAAGGTACCACCTGTCTCAAGTAAGTCTAAAGCCCCTAATGCACTTCCTGTTCCTTTTGCTACACAAGCTAAAGGTTCATCTGCTATTATAACTTTTATTCCTAGTCTTTGTTCTATTCTCTTATCTAGTCCGTATAATAACGATCCCCCACCTGTCATTATTATACCTGCATCACTTATATCTGCAGCTAATTCAGGTGGTGTTTTTTCTAATACAGAGTGCGTAGTAACAACTATTTGTTCTGCACATTCATCAAGAGCCTCTAACATTTCCGTAGAATTTATTTGTATAGATTCAGGCAATCCTGTAACTAAATTTCTACCACTTATTTTCATACTTTTTTCTTCTTCCCTTTTAAATGCAGTACCTATTTCCATTTTAATTTTTTCAGCACTTCTTTCTCCAATAAGAAGATTATGTTGTTTTCTTACATATTTTACTATAGCTTCATCAAACTTATCTCCACCTATTTTAATCGACTCACTTACAACAGCTCCACCTAAAGATATTACGGCTATATCAGCTGTACCTCCGCCAATATCTATTACCATACTTCCATTTGCTTTAGATATATCTATGCCTGATCCTATTGCAGCAGCAATTGGTTCTTCTATAATATATACTTCTCTTGCTCCAGCTTGTCTTGTAGCTTCTTCTACAGCTCTTTTTTCTACTTCCGTAACACCAGTTGGAACACAAACCATTATTCTAGGCATAAAGAATCTTGAGAAACCTTTTTTATCTACAACTTTATTTATGAAATAATTAAGCATTTTTTCAGTTACATTATAATCTGAAATAACTCCATCTCTTAACGGTCTTATAGCTACTATATTTCCAGGTGTTCTACCTATCATTTTTCTCGCTTCTTCACCTACTGCTAAAACAGAATTTGTTCTTTTTTCTATTGCTACAACAGATGGCTCTTCTAACACAATTCCTTTTCCACTAACATATACTAATACATTAGCAGTACCTAAGTCTATGCCTATATCAGCTCTAGCCATTTTTTCAACTCCTCTTATATATATTTATATTTAAACTTTTCGTTATTTTGCAAATACTCCTATATTACAAAATATACAAAAACCAACTTTAAGTCAAGAAAAAATTTCTTAATTCTAATGTTAAAAATTGTTTATTTTTACAAAAAAAGATGTAGGCTTTATCCTACATCTTTTTGTATATCCTTTTCGTATTTTAGCTTGGTAGCCATACCGCCTCTTATGTGTCTCTCAGATTTATTCTTTTCTAAAACCATTTTAACTTCCTTAGCTAAAAATGGATTTATTTCCTCTAGACGCTCTGTTACATCTTTGTGGATTGTGCTTTTACTCACTCCAAATGTTTTTGCTGTTTGTCGTACCGTAGTATTTCTTTCTAGTATATATTTTGCTACAACGATTGCTCGCTCCTCTATATGAGATCTCAACGCTTTCCCCCCTCACATACTAGCCTTAATCATATATATGTACTTTTTTAAAAAAATATAACAGACTTAACCAAATTTGATTAAGTCTGTTATATTTTTTTAAATTATATTGATAATTTATTTTATTAAATTCATTGGATCTATATAGTCTTTTCCTTTAAATGCCTCTACATGTATATGTGATTCATCTTGACTTTCAATCTCTCCTGTATTTCCTACAGTACCTAAAACTTCTCCTGATTTAATATCTTGATCCTTTTTAACTTTTGTTTCCTTTGATAGATTAGAATATACTACAATAGTATCATTATCACTTTTTATCTTAACAGAAACTCCATGTTGATCATCTTTAAATATAGAAACTACTTTACCATCTAATAAAGATTTTACCTCAGCTCCATTTTTTGCACTTATATCTAAACCTTTATGTATTTCCCATAAATCTAATGTTTTTGAATAACTTGGTTCTTTCTCTGAGTATTCTTTTATTACTTTAGTTCCTAAGAAACTTAATTTAGAATCATTTTTCTTAGCTTTTTCCTTAGCTTTTTCTAAATTTTGATTTGAATCTGTTGTTGTTGGCACAGCATTATTATTTTCTTTTTCTATTAATTGTAATTCATCATTATTTTTATCTGCTTTATTTACAAAACCTTTACTAGACGCTAATTCATCCACATTATTTTTTGTAAACCAAACACCACCAATTGCCAACAAACACACACATGCAAATAAGGCTAAGTAAAAACCATCTTTTTCTAATAGCTTTTTCTTCATACAGCACCTCCAAATATTTATGTATTTATATTGTTGGCTATATTTACTATTTTTATACAATTTGTCTATTTTTTTGAAGTAAGTATTTAAATATATTTTTATATTTTCTTATATAAAAATAAACTCTATAAAGTACATTGAACAATGTACTTTATAGAGTTTATTTTATATTTTTAATAAATATCAGTTATACTTGTTCCTGTATAATAATGTGCTAATATTTCGTAGTATTTATAACCTTGCTCAGCCATACCCTGTGCCCCCCATTGGCTCATTCCAACTCCATGTCCATATCCTTTTACATTTATCTCTACTAAATTATCTACAAATTTCATTTCAAAATTAGCAGAGTTTAATTTTAGTATATTTCTAACATCTGTTCCTTTAATTTGCTTATTTCCAATCTTAATAGTTTCTACAGCCCCACCATTACTTCTTTTTTGTATCTTTATTTGATTACTTAAATTATTTGAATCTATTTGAATATCACTATAACTTTTTTTGAATAAATTTACAAAATCATTATTAGTTATACTCAATTTAGAAGTGTATTTAGGAGCCTTATCATCATATGGGCTATCAACTGATTTTAAATATGGATATTTAGTTGCAAATACTTCTTCACTATTTTCTGTTTTACCAGATGATGTTGAAAAATATAGTGTTAATATAGGTTTACCTTGATATGTAATAATTTGTCCCTTAGTTTCATTTACTGCTTGTTTTATTTTAGTATATGAATTTTTCATCCATTCTTTTCCATTAGCTTTTTCTAATTCTTTAGGACTTTTATACTCTTGACAATGTTTAAAATCTGTACATACAAGTGCATTTTTATGTTTACTAAGAGAACCTTGATTCTCTTTATATTTTACATAAGTTCTTGCAGCTAAAGCTTGAGCTTTTAAAGCATTTAGTTCAAATTCTGCAGACATCTCACCTGCTAATACTCCATATAAATATTCTTCTATATCCATATTATGAATTTTTCCAACTTTATGATTATATACATTAATATTAGGTGATTTCTTATCTATAGTTTCATAATTCATCACTTCTTTTTCTTTTTTAGTGGTTATCACTTGTTTTTTAGTATTAGCTTGTTTTGCCCGCGTATTAATATCTGCATTATCATAAGATAAAATGCTTATAATTATCGGTATAGATATTGAACAAGCTACTACTCCAACTAAAATTAATAAAGGGCTTTTCATATACTTTTCCTCCTTAGCTTTCTTATTATCCTTAAAGTATATGAAAAACCCTACGGTATTATTACTATTAAATTATTTAACTTTTAGTCTTCTACTATTTTTATATTTCCGCCTAGTGCAGTAATCTTTTTGTCTATATCAACGTATCCTCTTTGTATGTGGTATATTTCACCTACTTCAGTTTCACCTTCAGCTATAAGACCACATAATATAAGTGCAGCACCCGCTCTTAAATCTGTAGCATTTACTTTAGCTCCATATAACTTGTTTACACCGTTAACAATTGCACTTCTTCCTTCTATTTTTATGTTAGCTCCCATTCTATTGAATTCAGCAACATGCATAAATCTATTTTCAAATACTGTTTCTATAACTACACCCGATCCATTAGCAATAGTTAACATAGCCATAAATTGAGCTTGAACATCTGTAGGGAATCCTGGATGAGGCAACGTTTTTATATCTATTGGCTTTAATACTTCTGGGCCTATTACTCTTACAGCATTTTCTAATTCTATTATTTCACAACCAGCTTCTTTTAATTTAGCTGTAACTGGTTTTAAATGTTCCATTAATACATTTTCTATTATTATATCACCTTTTGTCATAGCAGCTGCCACCATATAAGTTGCTGCCTCTATTCTATCAGGTATTACATTATGTTCTGCACCTATTAATTCTTTAACACCATTTATTTTTATAGTGTTAGTACCTGCACCTTTTATATTAGCACCCATCTCATTTAAAAAGTTTGCTAAATCTACTATTTCTGGTTCTTCTGCTGCATTTTCTATTATAGTTGTTCCTTCTGCAAGTGCAGCCGCCATCATTATATTTTCAGTAGCTCCAACTGATGGAAAATCTAAGTATAATTTAGCACCTTTTAATTGCTTAGTTGTAGCCTCAACAAATCCATGATCCATATCTACCTTAGCACCTAAATATTTAAATCCTTTTAAATGTAAATCTATAGGTCTTGTACCTATAGCGCATCCTCCTGGCATAGATATCTTAGTATGATTAAATCTTGCTAATAACGGTCCCATGACTAAGAATGATGCTCTCATTTTTCTTACAAGTTCATATGGAGCTTCACATGTAGTTATATTACTCGCATCTACAGTTAATGTAGTTCCTTCGTACTCTACTTCTGCTCCTAAATGTCTTAATAAATCAGATATAACATGTACATCCCTTAAATTCGGAACTCCCCTTAACGTAGATTTTCCTTTTGCTAATAATGTTGCTGCTATTATTGGTAAAACTGCATTTTTTGCTCCATCTATTTT
>JAVXLU010000032.1:1110-19520 GCA_036646635.1 Romboutsia sp. | reverse complement strand
CCAAAAATTCATAGCTAATGTTCTTATTTGTATTTCACATAAAATTTCCTTTGATCCGGCAATTGAGTTTATAGGGTATTTTATTATTACATGATAACTTCTATATCCACTATCCTTGAAATTTTCAATATAGTCTTTTTCATAAACTATACTCATATCAGTTCTAGATTGTATTAAATCTACTATTGTATGAATATCTTCTACGAACTGGCACATTATTCTAATTCCAGCTATATCTTCCATTTCAGCCTCTATATTTTGTATATTTAAGCGTTTAACCTTTGAAACTATAGAAGCTATCTTTTTAGTTCTACCTGTTACAAATTCTATCGGTGAATATTCTCCCTTTGATAGAAATTCTTTTCTTATATTCTTAAATTTAACCTTTAATTCTTCAACCGCATGATCATAAGGAGCTAATACTTCGTCCCACTTTTCGTATTCCATCTCGCTCATCCTTTATTATATTTTTACAGTTATATTTATTTTAACATAATTTATTTTTTTTGTGTATAATAAAGCAATTCACCTTCATTTAACAAATATCCTACTTCATCTAAATCAATTAAGTAACTTATTATAGATACTACAGATGACTTAAAAAAGTGATATTCTTTATAATTATTACTTAAATTATTATTTTTTATAATGTTTTTAAGTAACATCTCTAATCCTATAGGCTCATTTAATTGTTCTATTATTTGTTTTAAATACTTTTTTATAGCCATTTCATGATTATTTATTAAATCATAACTTTCTTCTTTGGATATAATTTTATCGCCATGACTAACTACTAAGTAATCAAATTTTATTTGTTTTAGCTTGTTTAAAGACTCCCTTTGCTCTTTTATATCATACATAAATAATAAGTCATACTTTCTAAGCATGTTCTGACCTATTAGGGCATCTCCTACGAATAATATTTTATCTTTTGTTAATATTCCCAAGCTACCAGGAGTATGTCCCTTAAAATCTATTATATTAAGTTCTTCCCTATTTAATTCTATTATCCCATCACCTATAACTTTATCTATTTTAAATTTATCTAGATATTTATTTCTTAACTTTTCATCCATAAATTTATTACTTTTTCCACCCATTATATATTTAGAAA
Organism: Romboutsia sp.; assembly: GCA_036646635.1. Taxonomy (GTDB): domain Bacteria; phylum Bacillota; class Clostridia; order Peptostreptococcales; family Peptostreptococcaceae; genus Faecalimicrobium. The sequence goes on along the minus strand of JAVXLU010000032.1, from coordinate 18,406 downwards.
ATAATTCTGGATGTTCTATATATAACTTTGAATATTCAGATGATAATATTAATAAATCTTTATACTCCTCTTTAAATTGAGCACATGCAGCATAGTGATCATTATGTTCATGTGTATTTATTATATATCTTAAATTTAGGTTATAAGATTTTAATAATTTAATTATTCTTTTAGGTCTTAAACCAGATAATCCAGGGTCTATCATAAGACATGTATTATCATCATATAAATATAGTCCCGTATTAGTTCCACCCTTTATATAAAAAGTATTTCCTTTTATATTTACTAATTCCATTGTATCTCCTATTTAAAGTACTATTTTTTTTAGTCTATTTATCGTTCTCATTCTAATAGCTTCATTTTGTGATAATTTTATTTTGATATTGTAAGCCATATCTTCATCTAGTAAACTTTCAATAAAATATTCAACTATACCTCTATCTTTAAATTCTATATCTATTATTCCTTTAGAGTATATATTTGAATCTAGTATCATTAACTCATCTGAAAAATTTAATCTTGTTAATTTTGGTAAGTAATCTTTTTGTGGTTCAAAAATTTCACAATAATTTATTTTATAATTTACTACTTCATCACTGATATCAAATCCATATTTGGATTTGATTAATTTTTTATAGTCTGTATTCCTTTTGATTACGTTTAGTAAGTTTTTATTATAATCTTCTTTCTTCCAATGACCAAATAGCCTGCAATTTAAAGGTCTGACTTCATATATTAAGCATCTATTATTTTTATCTTTAAATGGGCAAGGATTCTTTTTAATATATTCTAAAAAATAATAATCTATTACTCTACTTAAGCATTTTTTTCTCAATTCTTCATTATTTTTTAAGTATTCAAATACATTTATAAATTCTATTAAATTTATACCTACTGATTCCATACAGCAATTACCACATCCGCTACAATTACCACTTGGCAAAGATTTATATACTTTATTTAATTTCTCAATTAATTTATTTTCTTTAGAATAATCTATACAATTTAATACATCTATTTTTTTTATACTAGTCATTATTATTACTCCTTGTTATAATTATTAAGTTAATACAAACAATTATTATAACATATTTTTTATGATTAATTATAGGAGGCATTTCATGAATAGATACACGAAGATAATAAGTATGATGGATAGTTACTTTACTAAAGACTATGAAAAACTAAAAAAGAACGTAACTAAAGTTAGAGAAGTAAGAGAAGAAACAGTTAGAAAATTTTTCTTACAAGGTGACTGCGAGGTTTTAGTAATCTTTGAAGAAACAGGTAAAGAAATTCTTATAGACGATTTTTCATCTGATGATGATATAAGAAAATATCTTGGACCTAAATTCATAAACAAAAATAGATAGTAAAAAATTCGATTTAATTAGATTGACAATTAACTTAAGAAACATGTCTGTTACTCAGGTTAAATAGGTTGCTATATAAAAATTAAATATTTTAGATTTTTTTAAATATATGTATAAATTACTATTATCTGTACATAATACTATTATAAAATTAAATATTTAACTCAATCTCCCCCAATTTGAGCTTTCGTTCCCCCAACGAAAGCTCTTTTTATATATAAATTATTAATCTATATTCATCATAGTTAATAAATAAAGTATAGGTTATAATAATTTAATATAACTATCACTTAAAAATTATTAGCTGGAGGCACAAAAATGATAAAAATAGAAAATTTAAATTTAGATATTGATTTTGAATATAGAATTATTAGAGAAGAAGATAATGACTTAGATTTATTTATAGATATAAATTACCGTAGTTTAGATATAGATAATAGTAACTCTAATTTCTTTGAATCTAGAATTCAATTTCCTTTCGTTAGGTCTATTATATTAAGATTAAATAAAGAAACTCATAAAATGACTGTACATTTAATGAGAGATATAGATTTATTGTCGGCTTTTGCAAATTTCGAAGTTAATTATGCTAATTGTATAATTAATATAAAAAATAATCTTGAAAAAGTATATATATATAAATCTCAATTATAAATCTAATTATATTTTTTAATAAAATAAGGAACCTGACATAGGTCCCTTATTTTTATTTAACTTTTGATTTGTTTATTTTTTTGTTCCATAGATTATTGAATATAAATCTTTTAATTCAGTTACTAATGGTAATCTTGGATTAGCTCCAGTACATTGATCGTCGAATGCATCTAATGCTAATCTTTCTATTGCCGCAAAATAAGTTTCTTCATCTACTCCACACGCTTGTATAGTCATTGGTATATTTAATTCTTTCATTAAATTTCTTATAGCTTGAGTTAAACTCTTAACACCTTCTTTAGTAGTGTTAGCTTTTAATCCTAACATCTTAGCTATTTCAGCATACTTTTTATCAGCTACATATGATTTGTATCTTGGGAACGCAGCAAATTTTGTTGGCATAGTTGCATTATATTCTATTACATGTGGTAATAATATTGCATTAGCCCTACCATGTGGTATATGGAATTCTGATCCTAACTTATGAGCTAATGAGTGATTTACTCCTAAGAAAGCATTAGCAAATGCCATACCAGCCATACATGAAGCATTATGCATTTTTTCTCTAGCTTCTTTACCCTCTGCAGTATGAGACCCTTTGTATGATATTGGTAAATAATCAAATACCATTTGTATAGCTTTCATAGCTAAAGCATCTGTATAATCAGTTGCCATTACAGAAACATACGCCTCTATAGCATGAGTTAATACGTCTAATCCTGTATCTGCAGTAACTGCTGCTGGTACAGACATTACAAAACTTGGATCTATTATAGCTACATCTGGAGTTAACTCATAATCCGCTAAAGGATACTTAATATTATTTAATTTATCAGTTATAACTGCGAAAGATGTAACCTCTGAACCAGTTCCTGATGTAGTTGGTATAGCTACCATTTTAGCTTTTCTTCCTAATTTAGGGAACTTGTATATTCTTTTTCTTATATCCATAAACTTTAATCTTAAATCTTCAAAGTCTGCTTCTGGATTTTCGTAGAATAACCACATGCCTTTAGCAGCATCCATTGCAGATCCTCCACCTAAAGCTATTATAGTATCTGGATTGAACTTTCTCATAGCTTCAGCACCATTTAATACTGTATCTACAGATGGATCTGGCTCTACATCACAGAATACATCTATCATAACTGGATTTCTTCTTTTTCTTAAGTTATATTCTAATTTTTCAACATATCCTAACTGAACCATCATTCTATCAGTTACTATCATTACTCTTTCAACATTTGGTAATTTTTCTAAATATTGTATTGATCCCGTTTCATGATATATTCTTTCAGGTACTTTAAACCATTGCATATTTATTCTTCTCTTAGTAACTTTCTTAATATTTATTAAATTTACAGCTGATACATTGTCTGTAGTTGAATTATTACCCATAGATCCACATCCTAAAGTTAATGATGGTGTATTTACATTGTATACATCTCCTATAGCACCGTGAGTAGATGGTGCATTTACTAGTAATCTTCCAGTTCTTACCCTGTTACTAAATTCTAATATTACTGCATCATCATTAGAGTGTATAACAGCTGAATGACCTAATCCACCAAATTCAGTCATTTCTACACATCTTTGTATACCTTCTTTAGCATCTTTGGCTTTTATACAAGCAAGTACTGGACTTAACTTTTCTTTAGATAATGGATAATTAGGTCCTACTCCATCTATTTCAGCTACTAACATTTTAGCATCTTGAGGCACTTCAAATCCTGCCATTTGTGCTATTGTATATGGACTTTGACCTACTATATTAGGGTTTAATGAATTAGTTTCTGGATTTATAACTATTTTTTCTAACAATTCTTTTTCCTTTGCATTTACAAAGTAACAATTATATCCTTTCATTAATCCTACTACTTCATCATATATAATCTCTTCTACTATAACAGCTTGCTCTGATGCACAAATCATTCCGTTATCAAATGTCTTAGATAATATTAAATCATTTACAGCTTGCTTAATATCAGCAGTTTTTTCTATAAAACAAGGTACATTCCCTGCTCCAACTCCTAAAGCTGGTTTTCCTGAAGAATACGCTGATTTAACCATTCCAGGTCCTCCAGTTGCTAATATTAATGCTACACCATTATTTTTCATAAGTGCACTTGACGCTTCTAATGAAGGTATTTCTATCCATTGAACACAGTTCTCTGGAGCACCGGCTTCTACCGCTGCATCTCTTAATATTTTTGCAGCTTCTACTGAACATTTTTGAGCTGACGGGTGGAAACTAAATATTATTGGATTTCTTCCTTTTATTGATATTAACGATTTAAACATTGTTGTTGAAGTTGGATTAGTAACAGGAGTAACTCCAGCTACAACACCTATTGGTTCAGCTACCATCATATATCCTTCTTCTTCATTTTCTTCGATAACTCCAACTGTTTTTGTATATTTTATATTATTATAAACATATTCAGTAGCGAATATATTTTTAGTTACTTTATCTTCGAATATTCCCCTTTGTGTTTCTTCTACTGCCATTTGAGCTAGCTCTATATGTTTATCAAGACCAGCTTTAGCCATAGCCCCTACTATTTTATCTATTGCTTCTTGATCTAATTTTAACATAGCTTCTTTGGCTACATTTGCTTTTATTACTAACTCATTAACCATATTTTCTACACTAAACTCTTTCTTTTCTTCAATTATCTTAGTTTTATTTTGTTCTTTTGTCATCCTATTTTCCTCCCCGTATTATATTTATATTTAACTATGTTAGTTATTTAACAATCTATTTATAATTAAATAATACAATACCTCGTTATTTGTGTCAATATATTTTGTTATTTTTTTATCTATCTTGTACTATGAAAACGTTTTTATTTTTATTTTATATGTTTTTGTATTATAATTTTTTATATTAACCTAAATTTAACTTATTATTTAAAAGTAACATCTACATCTATATAACCCATATTTTTAAGCATATTCTCTACACTTAATTTTGTATTTAATTTTACTTCATCCATAAATCCTTCATCTATAACTTTCTTTTCATAGTCTTTTTTATATTTATTTATATCATCAAATACTTCTTGTATTTCTAATTTATTAAATATAGAACTCTTAACATCATATACATATAGATTCTCATTATCTATATAGTGATCTAATATTTCACAGTTTTGTATCTCTATAAATATTTTATCTTTTGTATTTTTAGTTATTTTTATATCTTCAGGTCTTACCCCTGCATTTATCACTCCATTATACTTAATTACAAATGATTTTTCTGTAAATGGTATCTTTATATCCTTTATACTTTTATCTTTTTTTACTGTAATTACATTACTATAATTATATTTCACAGTATTTATATCTAATACTTGGCTTATTGTATCTATAACTTTAGTAGTATCTTTATACATATTTTCCTTACTTTTATATGTTTGTATAGAACAAGAAGTTGTTATTACCACTATTAAAATGGGTAATACTATCATAAATATCTTATTTTTTTTTTGTTTTTTTAACAAATCATTTCCTCCTTTTGATATAATATCTTTATTATTATCAAATATATTTATGGAACTGGATAAAATATTACCTATTCTATTTAAAATAAATTAATTTAATTAATAACCTATTATAAATTTATGTAGGTTATTTTATGAGAGGAGAATTTTTAATATGTCATTATTAGTTTTTGGACATAAGAATCCTGATACAGATTCTATATGTTCTTCAATTTCGTTATCTTATCTAAAAAATTCTTTGGGTATAGATGCAAAACCTTATGCTTTAGGTGAGGTTAGAAAAGAAGCACAATTCGTACTAGACTACTTCAATGTAGATGCACCTGAAATACTAGATACTACAAAAACATCTATTAAAGGTTTAGATGTTGTTTTAGTTGATCATAACGAATATATTCAAAGTGCTGATGGTATAGAGGATGCTAATATCGTAGAAATAGTTGACCACCATAAAATAGGTGGAATTTGTACAGATGTTCCTATTAGTTTTAGGGTTATGCCTGTTGGATGCAGCTGTACTGTAATCTATAACATGTATAAAGAAAATAATGTTAAAATACCTTATCATATAGCTGGTCTTTTATTATCTGCTATATTATCAGATACTTTATTATTCAAATCTCCTACAACTACTGATAAAGATAAAGAAGCTTGTAAAGTATTAAGTAAAATAGCTAATATAAATATAGAAGAATATGCTATGGATATGTTTAAGGCAGGTACTTCATTAGATGAATTCACTATAGCTGAAATAGTAAATATGGACTTTAAAGAATTTAATATGAGCGAAAAAAGAGTTGGTATAGGTCAAGTATTTACTTTAGATATAGATTCTATATTTGCTAAAAAGGATGAATTCTTATCATATATAAACTCTACAGATTATGATATGCTAGTCCTTGCTATAACAGATATAATAAAAGAAGGTTCATACTTAATATATAAAGCTGACAATACTATAATATCTAATGCTTTTAATGTAAATGCAGAACAAGGTGTATTTGCTGAAGGTGTTGTTTCTAGAAAGAAACAATTAGTTCCTAACTTAACTACATCTATAAAAATAAATAGCTCTAATTTATTATAACGTATTTTATTTTTTACAGAAAGATTTATGGAACTTTTCGTTTTTAAAGAATGTGCTTTAAAGCTTTGAAATTACTTATTTTGAAGAGTATAAAAAGTGTAAAAAAACACCCTAAAATTGAATGAAATTAGATATGTCCCTGTCAAGTGGACACTTATAAAAGAACACTTTTAAGTGGTATGAGTACGGTATTCAACTGGACTCATGCCATTTTTTAATGTATCAACTAACTAAATTAGCTCAGATTTTAAGTGACTAAAAAAACTTTCAATAGATGTATTATCCCAGCAATTACCTCTACGTGATATCGATTGTATATTTAATTCTTTCATTAATTATCATAATGCACAAAACATTTAATATAATATCATCAATATCAGTACTTATACCAATGAAATATTGAATATATTCTATACAAATAATTAAGAATAATCCAATAAAAAGTTGTTCTCTAAGTGCATTACAAGAGCATGAACTAATTTTTTTACTTTTAATACTTCTATCACTAAGGCTTTTAGGTATTGATAATGGTAAGTTCGTTTTCTCATACAAAAATTCTAATACATTATTATCTCCTCTACCCTTTGGTATAAAAATTCTTCCTACAGGTTCTGTGCCTAGATTATTATTTAAACTTATAAATTTTTCTTTTAAGTTGCTATTTATCTCTCCAAATACCATAGACATACTTATATTATAAAAGTTTTTTTTATGTAAATTATCTATTGATGAAATTACTTTTTCCCCGTATCTTACTAGAAGTAATTTCATCTACTCCATATGCAGCATCTTGTAAATCCTTTAATAGCTCACGCATTTCTCTTCTTACTCTATGCCACTTCAATTTTCTAAACTCTTCAAAGTGATTTTCTAATATATTATTTATAATTTTGTCACTTTTATATTTTCTACACCTATTCATATCACTATTATACACAAGTTTTCCACAGTTTTTAAGATATCATAATCCCCTTGTAATTAAAAAATATATAAAAAAAGGAAGGTATATACCTTCCTTTTTTTATATATCTACTAATTTAGCTTTTATCTAAATTATTTAGTGTTAATTAAATAATGTGGTTTAAACGCTAATTAATTATTTTTTAGGATAACTCTTATATTATAATATATATACTTTCTTGTAAAGGTTTATTTTCTTAATTTAGAATAAATAGATTATATTTTTTCTACATTTGAGTAATCTTTACCAAAAGTTTCAACAGTTACAGATTTCATAACTTGTGGAGTTTTAGGCTTATCATTTCTATCTGTATTAGTTGTAGCTATTTCATTAACTACATCCATACCTTCTATAACTCTACCAAATCCTGCATATTGTCCATCTAAATGTGGAGAATTTTTGTGCATTATGAAAAATTGAGACCCTGCTGAGTTAGGTGCCATAGTTCTAGCCATTGATAAAACTCCAGCTTCATGATTTAAATTATTAGTAAATCCATTTCCTCTGAATTCTCCTTTTATAGAATGTCCTGGTCCACCCATTCCAGTTCCATTAGGACATCCACCTTGTAGCATAAATCCTTCTATAACTCTGTGGAATATTACCCCATTATAGAATCCTTTATTTATTAATGTTACAAAGTTATTTACTGTATTTGGAGCTATATTAGGATATAACTCTGCTACTATTTTCTTTCCACTTTCCATTTCTATAGTTACTATTGGGTTTTTATTTTCCATGTTAATTTACCTCTTCACTTTCAATTATTAATTATGTATCTTTCATATATTATTATATACCAACTTCAAGAAAAATCTCCTAAAATTTTTATACTTATATAAAAAAGCTACTAAATTAATAGTAGCTTATTTTTTATTTTCATTTAATTGAGGTGTTTCTTTGTATTCAACCTCTAATAGTTCAAGTATTTTACTTGCTCTTTCTTTAGTTGAACCTTTTACTTCAATATAATTAATATTTTCTGATTGTAAAAAACTTAATATAGCTTCATCTATTTTAAGTGCTATATCTTCATCTTGCCATCTTACTCCATCTTGTACATATCCAAATTCTCTTGGTACATACACTATCATGTCATAATTTTGTATATCTTCTATAGCTAAACAATATAGGTCTTTAAGTATCTGTATTTCTTTTCTACTTCTAGTTTTAGTACCTAACATAAATCTTCCATATATGTACGGTACAAAAGTAGCATAATCAGTAAGACCATAATCAAATGATGATAATTCATCTTCTAATTTTTTTTGGCCTAAATAGATACCATATTGTTCAGATATCGTTTCTATCATACCTTTATCTTTTAAGTATTCTGTTGAATATTCTAGTGCATACCCCGCATTTAAACCCGCTATTTTCATTTCAACGTATAAATGTTGTATTAATGTAGTTTTTCCACATCTTGGGCCACCTAAAACTGCTATTCTCTTAGTTGCCATCTTTATTTCAACTCCATATATTATTTTATCATATTTAAAGAACTGTTCTATTATACTAACATTTGACAGTTTATTCAATGTTTTTGATATAATTCTATTTATTTACATAAAGTTATTAATATTTTACTATCTCTATAACTATATCATTTATATATTTAACTCTAAGCTCTTTCCTATATCATACCCCTCATAATATAGATTCTTGCAAAATTCTTGTTCAAATTTAAGTGTATCGTTTTCACCAAATATAGTCTTTGGTCTAATTACAATTATATTATCTTCATTATATATATCTTTTATTGAATCAGGTAAAACATAGTCATGTCTTGTTGATATTAATATTATTTTATCCACATTATCCTCAATTAAAGGATTTATTAATGTATTATTTAATAATCCTCCATCAAGTTTATACCCATCATATAGTCCTTTTATTAAGTCATTTCCAAATTGACTTTTAAAATCTAATGTTCCAATTGGATTAATTGGCAATAATGAGCTATATTTAATGATTTCTAGTCCTTCTGATTTATCTAACTTTGATATATTAACAACTTTCTCCAATAAATTTCTATCTTTTATCTCTATATAATTAATATATAAATTTGTTTTTACTTTATTATTGTTATTAAGTTCTTTTAATCTATCAATTATAATTGAATTGTCCACAGTATTATTAACTATCTTGATATCGTTTTCAGAATTTTTCTGAATATTTATCCACATTTTCTCTAAGTTTTCAACATTATCTGTGAATACAAAGTATCCATTTATTGCACCTATTGATGTTCCTGATATACTATAAAATTCATTTATACCTCTATCGTATAATGCCTTTATAACTCCAGCTTGATATGAGCCTTTTGCTCCTCCTCCAGATAAGCATAATCCTATTTTCATAATATTATCTCCTTATTTTATATTTCATAAAACTTATTAAACGTTTTATATATACTATAATGATCCTCTACACTACCTAATTCCCTTATAGAATGCATTGCTAATATTGGACTCCCAATATCTATAGACGGTATATCTAGGTGAGTAGATGATATTGGACCAATAGTACTTCCACCTCTTTCATCAGATCTATTAACAAATTCTTGATAATCTACATTTGCTTCTTTACAAATATTTTTATAAACTGATATAGAATATGCATCACTTGTATATGCTTGATTAGCATTTATTTTTATAACTGGACCTTTTCCCATCACTGGTCTATTAGTTGGGTCGTGCTTTTCTAATATATTAGGATGAACCGCATGAGCTAAATCTGCGGATATCATAAATGATGAATACATAGATCTTAAAAAGTCTTCTTTATCCTTTCCTAAACATATACAAATTCTTTCTAATATATTTAATAACATATTTGAATCTGCGCCTTGCTTAGTAGAACTACCTACTTCTTCATTATCAAACACTGCTACAATATTTATTCCATTATTTCCTTTTGTATCTATAATTGAGTTTAAGCTAGCATGAGCCATAGATAAGTTATCTAATCTTCCTGTTGATATAAATTCTTCATTTGCACCTATTAAGCTTCCCTTTTCAAATTCATATAAAAATAAATCAAAATCTATAATTTTATCTATGTTTACTCCTAAATTTAAAGCTAATTGATTTAATAAGAAATTATCTTTTTCTAAATTATCATTTAATAATCCTACTAAAGGTAACAAATCCTTTTGCTTATTTAGTACATATCCATCATTTATAGTTTTATTCATATGTATAGCTAAGTTAGGTATTATACAGATTGGCTTATTTATATTTACTATTTCTTCTCTAGGTTTTAGTATATGATTTCCTTTTAAAACCACTCTACCTGCTATTGCCAATGGTCTATCTAGCCATGTATTTAATATAGGACCTCCATAGCACTCTGTATTTAATTTTAGGTATGTATTCTCTACAGATATTTCTGCATTAGGTTTTATTCTAAATGTTGGTGAATCTGAATGAGAACTTATTATTCTAAATCCTTCTTTTTCTATATTATTTGAATTCAATGTAAATGCTATTATTGCAGATAAGTTCTTTGTTACATAATACTTTCTACCTATCTTTAAATTCCATCTTTCATTTAATTTTAATTCTTCAAATCCATTTGCATTTAAAAGTTCTCTAGATGTTTTAACTGCATTAAATGATGTTGGACTATTGTAAATAAATTCTATAAGATTTTGTGCAAATTCTTTTTCCTTCATTATCTTATTCTCCTTATTTTATATTAAAAAATTTATAGCTAGAAACTAATACTAATTTTTAGCTATAAACTTTGTAGGCTATTTAGTTTGCCTATATTATTTTATTTTATAAAATATCTAACGTTGTATATTCTTTATTTATCTTTTTAATTCCTTGTTGAACAAAAGCTATTGTGACATCTGTACCCATCATGCCTACTACTGTTCCTACTCCAAATTTAGGATGATGTACCTTAGTTCCTAGTTTTATATCATCTGGATTAGTTTCTTTTTTTATATCCTTCATAGTTGCATTTACATTACTAGCTACTGTTGATTTATTCATATTATTCATATATTTTTGTTTGTATTTATCTAATATATTATAATTTGCTTTCGAGTAAGTTAATTCTTTTTCAACTTTATTAAGCTTTTCTATACATTCTTCTGGTAATTCTTCCATAAATCTAGATGCTATTGATGGGTTTGTTTTACCATATAAAGTTCTTTTTTTAGTTAAACTCATATATAGTATTTCTTTAGCTCTTGTTATACCAACATAGCATAGTCTTCTTTCTTCTTCTATCTCAGAATCATTCATAGACCTAACAGCTCTTGCTATTGGAAATAATCCTTCTTCTACACCTATTAAAAACACAACTGGAAACTCTAGACCCTTTGATGTATGAATAGTCATAAGCGAAACTTTATCATTTATTTCATCACTACTAGTTTCTGAAGTAAGTGCAACTGTAGTTAAGAATGTTTCTAAATCTTGTTCATCACTATTTTGCAAATTCTAAAGCAATAGATATAAATTCTTTTAAGTTATCTATTCTGTCTTGCGATTCATCATTTTTATCTTTTGAAAGTTCTTCAATATAACCTGTAGTTTCTAATACTTTTTCTATTAATTTACTAACAGGATATACTTCTTTTATTGTTCTAAGTGTACCTACTGTATCAACAAATCCGCTTATGCTATTTCGTGCCTTTGTTGATATATCTGAATTAGTCTCTATATCTATAAGAACAGAATATATACTTTCTTGTTTTAAACTCGCTCTATCTTCTATTTTTTCTATGGTTCTAAGACCTATACCTCTTCTTGGAACATTTATTATCCTTTTTAAGGATATATCATCTTGAGGATTTTGTATTACTCTTAAATATGCAACTAAATCCTTTATTTCTTTTCTTTCATAGAATTTAGTTCCTCCATATATATTGTATGGTAATTGACTCCTATTTAATGCATCTTCTATAGGACGTGCTTGTGCATTTGCTCTATATAATACTGCAAAATCCTTATAAGTTCTATTTTGTTCTCTAGAAATTTTAGCTATCATGTCAGCAACAAAATCAGATTCGTCTATTTCATTATCCGCTAATTGTATTTTAATTAGCTCTCCTTCTTTTTTTTCACTCCACAATTTTTTTCTTTTTCGTTCTATATTATTAGATATAACTGTATTAGCTGCATCTAATATAACTTGTGTAGATCTATAATTCTGCTCCAATTTTACTACATGAACATCATCATAATCTCTTTCAAACTCAAGTATATTTCTTATATCAGCACCTCTCCATCCATATATACTTTGATCATCATCTCCAACAACACATATATTTTGATGTTTTTTTGCCAATAATTTTATTAATTCATACTGAGCTTTACTTGTATCTTGATACTCATCTACCATTACATACTTAAATCTACTTCTATAGTAATCTAATACCTCTGAGTCTTCTTTAAAAAGTTCTACTGTTTTATAGATTAAATCATCAAAATCTAGTGCACTATTTCTTTTTAAACGATCTTGATATAGTGCATATATATCTGCTATTTTGCTCATTCTATTATCAGACATATGTATAGCTTTAAATTGTTTTGGAGTATATAGCTTATCTTTTGCACCTGATATAGTACTTATAACTACTTTAGGTTCAAATACCTTGTCACTTAAATTTAACTCCTTTAAACAGTCCTTTACTAAAGTAATCTGATCTGAGCTATCATATATTACAAAACTTCTATTATACCCTATTCTATTTATATCTTTTCTTAATATACGTACACAGCAAGAATGGAAAGTACTTATCCACATTTCTTTTGTATCTGACCCTAATGTCTCTTCAACTCTTTCTCTCATTTCATTTGCTGCTTTATTTGTAAATGTTATAGCTAATACATTTGCAGCTTGTACACCTTTATCCTCTATAAGATGTGCAATTCTTGTTGTTAAAACTCTTGTTTTACCTGACCCTGCACCAGCTAATATAAGTACTGGACCCTCTGTCTTTTCAACAGCTTCTCTTTGGGCAGGATTTAATGTATCTAAATTCATATATTTCCTCCTATTAACAATCTTCTATCTATATTTTAATCTAAAATTAATATTTGTTCAAATTCAAGAATATCAATATATTGATTTTCTCCAATATATTAAAATTTAAAAATCTATTAAGCCTAATCTTATACTTTAGCCATGTACTTAAAATAACTATTATACTTTAGTATATAACTTATTACAAATTAAAAAAAGTATAGGCTCTATAATTATAACCTATACTTTAGTATTTCTATGTTTTTATATTAATTTACACTTATTTTACCATCTATAATTTGTTCTTTTTGTTCATTAATATAATCAATAATTTCTTTTGGAACATTCTTTTCTGTTGTAGGTGCTATTCCAACTGCCTCTTCTTTTAATCCATATATTATAGCTTTTCCACCTTCAAAATTACCTTCTTTTACTTTTGATATTATATCAAATACACCTATATCAACTCTTTTCATAGCTGAAGTTATAACATTATCTGGAGCTAAACTATTTTGGTCCATATCAACACCAATAGCATATTTATTTTTTTCTCTAGCTGACTCTATTGCACCTGTTCCTACCCCTCCAGCTGCTGAAAATATTACATCTATATCTTTTGAATACATTTGACTTGCTATTGATTTACCTAAACTAGCATCATCAAATGAATTTGCATACTGTGATACTATGTATATATCTTTCTGTACTGATTTAACCCCAGCTAAAAAACCTTCCTCAAATCTAGTTATATTTGGTATTTTCATACCACCTATAAATCCTACTTTTTGAGTTTCACTCATTTTAGCCGCTATTATTCCTACTAAATATGCAGCCTCTCTCTCATCAAAAGTTGCACATATCATATTTTTAGGTATATCTTGTCCATCTTCTTCATAATTATGATCAATTATGACGAATTTTTTTTCTGGATACATATTTGCAGCATTTAACATTGATTCTGCTGTTGTATACCCGACTCCTATGATTAAATCTATATCTTGCTCTATAAATGTATCTATATTTGGAGCATAATCTGCATCTTGATTAGACTCTAAATAGTTACCTTTTATATCTAATTCAACTTTAGATTTTTCTAAACCATCTAGTGATGATTGGTTAAATGATTGGTCATTTGCTCCACCTTCACCTAATACTACACCAACAGAAAACTTTTCTTTTGCATTAGTTTCTAAATTTTCTTTTTCTTTAGTAGAAGCACAACCTATCGTTCCTATTGCTAATACAAGTGCCATAGTAACCATTATTACAGATTTTTTTAATTTCCCCATCTACAAAATCCTCCCTAAGTTTATTTACATTATAATCTTGATTTTACCACCTGTCTTTACAGTTGTAAATACATAAAAAGCAAACCTTAGTATTTTTACTAAGATTTGTTTAAAATTAAGCAAAGTTTTATTTACTTTATATTAAAATAGGTTTAGAGCCAATTAATTTTTCAATACTGTTTCATTCCAGTATTTATAGAGTAGTTCTTCATTTTTAAACAGTGGAATCTTCATATTTTTGTGTATTTTTACTAACCATGGTAATTCCAAACCTGCTTGTATAATTTTATCTTCATTAGTAAATATATTTTGTGTTATTCCCTCATTTATAACTTTTCCTTTATCTAAAATATATACATAATCACATATTTCATATATTAAATTCATGTCATGACTAGATATAACTACCTTCACATTATTCTTATTTAAAGTTTTAATTATTTCTATTATCGCCTTTGTACTTATTGAATCTAATCCTGCTGTTGGTTCATCTAATAAAACTATTTTATTTTCCATAGCTATAACTGATGCAATTGCCACCCTTTTTTTTTGTCCATAACTTAAAAAATGTACTGGTTTATTTATAAAATCTATTCCATTAACGGCTATTAAAGCCCTTCTTATTTTCTCTTTTATAGTTACTTCATCTACACCAATATTTCTTAGGGAAAATGCTAAATCATCATAAACTCTTGAATAAAATATTTGCTTTTCTGGATCTTGAAATACTATTCCTACATTTTTTCTAAGATTATACAAACTTTTCTTATCATATTTTATTTTTTTTTCTTCAAATAAAATTTCACCTGAAGTTGGATTTAAAATTCCCATTAAGTTCATAAATAAAGTTGATTTGCCTGATCCATTAGAACCTATTATTCCTATAATATTTCCTTTTGAAAAATCCATATTAATATTTGATATCGCTAAAGAATTTTTTTCATATTTATATGTTAAATTATTAATTTTAAACATTTTCATCTCCTACTATGTGAAATTTTCCATCATATAATTTCATGTCTAGAGATATAGACATATCATCATATCTTTTCATCATTCTCTGATATAGTAAATTTCCAAGAAGTCCAATAGATTTATATGATATTTTTAAATTTATATATCCAAATCTTAATTCTTGAGACTTTTTAATATCTACAACTTCTTCTAAAAATATAAATATAAATCTATATACTAACATAGACAATTCTATTATCGTATCTGATATATGAAATTTTTTTAATAAAAACATAACTTGATTAAATGGAGTAGTAAGTATAAAAAAGTATACACAAGTTAAACAAGACATTGATCTAAATAATATATATAATGATGTGTTTAATGATTGACTAGAAATCCCTACATATACACTAAAAAATTTAAAACTATAAAGTAATTCTTTTGATATAGGTGATATATTTATTAAGTTAATTATTATTCCTATAAATAAAAAATACATTGGTATTTTGAGTAATTTTAAATAAGTATTCAAATCTATTCTAGCTATACAAACTATACTTAAACTCATTAATACTATTATACTGATTAATATAAATATATTCTGTATTATCATAGAAGCGATTAAAAATATCGCCCCTATGATAGCTTTTATTTTAGGATTTATATTACTTAATTTATTTGTATATGCATATTTATCAATTAATAGCATATCTATTTTCTCCTTCTACTACCTAAGTAATATCCTATTACTCCTGTACCTAGAGCTGCTTGACTTGAAAATAATAAACTTTCTATTTCTCCACTTGGTGGCTCATATATACTACTAAACCAAGGCTCATAACTTGGATTTATTTGAGCTATTAAGTCTTCAGCTTCTCCATCTGCACCACCATACTCAGCACCTGAATTTATAACTAGAGGAGTTATAATAAGTGCTAACGTAAGTAAAAGTAATATCCAATTAGTTTTGTTCACTGATTTCGTATTTGCATTCAATATAATCAACTCCTTTTCCTTCTCTTTCAGTTATTAAGTTATATATTATAGTAGTAAGTATACCTTCTGCTATTGCTATTGGTATTTGAGTCATAAAGAAAACTCCTAAGAATTTAGCTGCAGAACCCATTATTCCACCAAGAGGATCAGGAAATGCTATTGCTAACTGTAATGCAGTTATCGTATATGTAGCTAAATCACCTAGCGCAGCACTTATAAATACACTAGTTCCGGCTTTTACATTTCTCTTTTTTAAGAATTTAAATAACAAAAATGTTACTATAGGGCCTACTATTGCCATAGAAAATGCATTAGCTCCTAAAGTTGTAAGTCCTCCGTGTGCTAATAATAATGCCTGAAACAATAATACTATCGTTCCTAGTACAACCATAACACTTGGTCCAAATAATATAGTCCCAAGGCCTACTCCTGTTGGATGTGAACAACTTCCTGTTAATGATGGTATCTTTAATGCAGATAATACAAATATAAAC
>JAVXLU010000032.1:0-1100 GCA_036646635.1 Romboutsia sp. | reverse complement strand
AGCTAATAATACCTTTTTCTTCGGTTCTTCTTTAAAAATTTTATTTATAGATTTAACTCCTATCAATAAAAATGGTATAAATATTACACTCCACATAATAGACCATCCCATTGGTAAATATCCTTCCATTATATGCATTGCATTTGAATTAATCGGATTAAATATAATTAAAAGGAATACTGCTACTAATATTAATTTCATTTTTTTCATTATTATCCCCTTCTTCCTAGACATAGTTTTATGTCTTTTTTAGTTAATGACTACTTATTTATGTCATATAAGCATATAAGTATAAACCCATTTTACGCTAGAGATATTTTTATTTTTTCAATATAAAAAGCCTAACCATTGAGTTAGACTTTCTTTATAATACAAATTATTTTGTATATATTATAAGAAATTTTCTCCCTCCCCGAAGAATCACTTAAATATTATTAGGCAGGTCTCCTGGCTTAGCATCATCCTACTCCTTTGCCTTCCCATGATTTAATCATAGTGGCTAAATTAAGTTTCGTCAGCTTTACAGTAGCGGGGGCTGCAGATGAATCTAACATCTTTCCCTATTAATCTTTTTCAAGAACCTATAATATTCTTATTTAATTTTTATAAATTTATAATATATATATTATAAATTTGCATCGTTAATTTTAGCAACAAATAAGTAATTACATTAATTAACTAGTATCTCAGATAAAATTTAAGTATCAACTAAATATCCTATACGTAAGTATATTCTTCATACTATTTTATATTCCTTGTTTATATTTTAATTACTGATAATTTTTTTTAAATACATTGATAATATATCCGAAAATTTTTCTATATTTTATATATATATAAAATCTTTTCCATAAAAATATAATTTTGATTTAGTTAATCTATATTTTATACTCTCTTCTAATTTAGAATATTCTCTAAAATAAAGTACATCTGTTATAATTTTTTCACTTACAACTTGATTTCTTAAATTTTATATCACAGTATATACAATAATTATTTATACAAAAAAAACTCCTTAAAGGAGTTTTTTTATAAATTAAAATATAAAAAAGATTACGTGGCTATGTCCTACTCTCCCAGGCAGTTTCCCACCAAGTACC
>JAVXLU010000031.1:13572-19551 GCA_036646635.1 Romboutsia sp. | reverse complement strand
AGTGATGTTGAGCAAATGGCATAGCTCCACTATCAAACCAACAGTCTATAACGTCACTTACTCTTGTCATTGCCTTTCCACAACAGTCACATTTTAAATGTATATCATCAACATATGGTCTATGTAGTTCCACTGTCTCTGGATTTACATCTTCTATAGCCTTTTGAGCAAGTTCTTCTCTTGAGCCTACAGAATCTTTATGTCCGCATTCACACCTCCATATATTTAGTGGTGTTCCCCAGTATCTACTTCTAGATACTGCCCAGTCATTTAAGTTTTCTAACCAATTACCAAATCTTCCTTCACCTACGAAAGAAGGATACCACTCAACAGTTTTATTGTTTGCTATTAACTGGTCTTTTAATTTCGTCATTTCTATATACCAGCTCGGCTTCGCATAATATAATAATGGTGTTTGACATCTCCAACAGTGTGGATAGTTATGAGCTACTTTTTCTTTACTAAATAATTTGTTTTCACCATGTAACCATTTTATTATTTCAACGTCTAAGCCATCTTCCATAACAAATTTACCGTTCCATGGGGTAGCTGTAAATTTACCTGTCTCATCAACTGGCTGTAATACTGGTAAATCATACTTTCTTCCTAAGTTATAATCGTCTTCTCCAAAGGCTGGTGCAGTATGTACTATACCTGTTCCATCTTCAGTAGTTACATAATCTCCTAAAGTTATGAAGAATGCTTTCTTATCAGCTTCAACAAAAGGCATTAATTGCTCATACTCTATATGTTCTAAGTCTGCACCCTTCATTTCTTCTAATACTTCATAATCTTCACCTAATACTTTATTAGCTAAAGGTTTAGATATATAGTATATTTCATCATTTTGCTTAACTTTTAAATAATCTACTTTACCATTTACAGTTAATGCAACATTTGATGGTAATGTCCAAGGAGTAGTTGTCCATGCTAAGAAATATTCATCAGCATCTTTTCTCTTAAACTTAGCTATGACAGTATTATTTTTTATTTCTTTATATCCTTGTGCTACTTCATGTGAAGCAAGTCCTGTACCGCATCTTGGACAATAAGGAAGTATTTTATGCCCTTCGTAGATATATCCTTCTTTATTAAACTTGTTTAATATCCACCATACAGACTCTATATAGTTATTATCTAAAGTTATATATGGATTATCTAAATCTATTTCATAAGCCATTCTTTCAGTCATATCTCTCCATTGTTTTTCAAATGTAAAAACAGACTCTCTACACTTTTTATTGAATTTATCTAATCCATAAGCTTCTATTTGTTGCTTATCTGATAAACCTAATTCTTTTTCTACTTGTATTTCAACTGGTAATCCATGAGTATCCCATCCAGCTTTTCTTTTTACTTGATATCCGTTCATAGTTTGATATCTACATACAGAATCTTTTAATGTTCTGGCTATAACATGATGTATTCCTGGGTTTCCGTTAGCTGTTGGAGGACCTTCAAAGAATACGAAATTAGGATCATTTTCACCTTTTTCTAAAGTCTTTTCTAATATATTGATTTCATTCCAATACTTTGATACTTCAGCTTCTGCTTGTTTTACAGAACTATCTACTAATTGCTTAAACTTTGCCATAATATCACCCTTTCTAAAATCATTTTTTATATTACTAAATTTCTACCAAAATTAGTTTTAATCATAATAGATTTATTGACATTTTTACCAACATTTTAATTTTTTGTATTAAAAAACTCGTCCCTAAAAAAGGGACGAGTATTAATCGCGTTACCACCCTAATTCTATACACAAAATTTCACTGTATATAGCACTCTATAGTATAGTATAACGGCACTAACCGGCTCAGCTTAATAAAATCCACAATTACTTTGCTTAATTTGTTCAGCCTGCAGCTTAGGAGTGATTTTCAACCTTATAAATTTATTGGCTCTCAGCTATTACCAACTCTCTGTGAAATTATCTAAAGACTACTATCTCCATCTTTGCTTTTAATTATATATTTAAGTTTATACTATGAAATTTTATAATAAGTTGTTAGAATAGTCAATATCTTTTTAAAAACTTATTAATCCATAGTTACAGCTGCTTCTTTATTTTTTTCTAAATTATACATCGTTGCAGTTTCAAACCCTAGAAGTTCATTATCATCTACATTGTAAAATATTTCATCAATACTTCTTATTTCATCTTCTAATAAAGATTTGAATTTATTTCTAAATACTTTAAATTCTTTTACTAGATAGTCATTTTCTTTTCTGATTTCTATAACTCTATTATTAGCTTGTTCTATAATTTGTCTAGATTTTAAATCAGCTTCTTCAACTATCACTTTTGCTTTTTTGTTAGCTGTACTACAAGTATCTTCAGCTGCAGTTTGAGCTGTTATAAGTGTAGCTTTTAATGTTTCTTCTATATTTTCGTACTTATTTATCTGATCTTGATATAATCCTAATTTTTCTTTTAAATCTTTATTCTCTCTATATATTTGTTCATAGTCCTCTTTTACAATATCTAAGAATTCATCTACTTCTTCTTCTTTATATCCTCTTAAAGACTTTTTAAATTCTTTATTTTCTATTTCAATTGGAGTTAGCATGTATTACCTCCTATATTATTAACTTAGCCTGAATTTTTATTCTGCCCTTTTTTGTAATATCTCCTATTTGAACTATCTTTGCTCTTCCCTTACCTCTAACAGATATCAATGAATTATCTTGAATTTCTTTAGATGTGGAAGTTATTTTTTCATAATTTACCTGTACTCTTTCATTATTTATGTATTTTACGCTATCTTGTCTTGATATATTATACAATCCACTTATAATACAATCTAGTCTTTCTGATGATACGGTGAAAGATACATCTTTATAATTTGGTGTACTCGGTATAATTTCTTGTTTTGAAATTTCAGATACAGATACATTATTTTTTGATACTTTATTCAAATTCATAATTATAAAGTCACATATATCACCACTAACTACTATTTGACAAAAATTTTCATGTATAATTATATCTCCTACTTTTTCTCTTTTTATACCTAAATTCATAAGAGCACCTAAGTAATCTTTATGAGAAATACTTTTAAACTTAAAATTACCTTCTACTTTTATAAATTTAAGTTTATTTTCTATATCTTTGTATTCCATATAAAATGGATATATAAAGATAGTACTTCTTTCGCACATATCATATCCTCCATCAATAGTATATTTTATATTACTATTTGAGTTTAATATAGATATAGCATTTTTTATTTCATAAGGATTAAAAAAATCAGTGTACTTGCTATCATAGCTTTTTAAAGTAGAATTTACTTTATCTATGACTCTAAACATTTTATTTTTTAAGTCTATATCTTTTATATGATTAGTTAATTTAAATTTATCCATCTATACCACCTTTAAAAGAATAAATTCGCTGAAATATTTCTTAATAAAGTAAGTATTAATATTGCTATAAGTGGAGTGAAATCAACTGGCCCACTTGAATATTTATACATTATGTTTCTTATTGGATCTTCTATTGGATCTGTTATACGAGATAAGGTATAGTATAATTGGCTTTCATGTCCTCCTGGAAACCAAGTCAGTAAACTTCTAACAACTATAACACCTATTAATATATCAAATAGATATCCTAACGCTATTCCTATTACACCCACATTAAAACCCCCTTTAACTACTTATTTTATTTATTATTTTGCCAAGGGAAAAGTGTCTTACTTTCTAGTTCTTTCTTTAAGTTGGCATCTATATCTACATTATTTGGTGCTAATATAAATATAGCCTTAGATACTTTTTGTATAGTTCCTTCTAATACATATACAGCACCATTCATAAAATCAAATATTGATTTACGAGCTACTGCATCATTTAAATTTTCTAAATTTACTATAACTGCTCTTTTTTGTTTTAGATGATCTGCTATTGTCGTTACCTCATCATACTTTTTAGGTTCTACAATTACAACTTTCATATGACTTGATGCATGTAAATTTACAATTTTAGCAGTTTTAGAGTTTCCTATAGAGTTAAATTCATCTATTACCTCAGTTGACTCTACAACTTCTTCTATTTCATCTTCATCGTATTCATCATCTTCCATAAAAAAGTTTTTAAATTTATCTATCATTCCATTTCCCATTATTAACAGCCTCCTTAGTATTTATTCATTCTTATAATTAATTATAGTCTCTTCTTCCAAATATAGATGTTCCTATTCTAACAATATTAGAACCTTCTTCTATTGCTATTTGGTAGTCATTACTCATTCCCATAGATAAATAATCCATGGAAACATTAGCTATATTTAATTTATCTATTTCTAAAGATAAATTTTTAAGTTCTCTAAAAACATTTCTTACTTCACTTTCATTATCACTAAAAGGAGCCATTGTCATAAGTCCCTTAATTTTTATATGTCCGTAATTTTCAGATACATTTTTTATAAACTCTATAACGTCATTTTCTTCTAATCCATGCTTACTTTCTTCTTTAGAGATATTAACTTGAACTAAACAATTAATTTTTTTTTCTATTTTAATAGCATGCCTTTGAATCTCTTCACATAAAGATTGTCTATCTAAAGAATGTATCATATGAACTTTATCTATTATATACTTTACTTTGTTAGTTTGTAAGCTACCTATTAAATGCCACTTAACCTTATCCCCTATAAGTTCATACTTTCTTGCTAGTTCTTGTGGTTTATTTTCTCCTACATCAGTAATCCCACTATTTATAGCTTCTAATACTGAGTCTACATCTACATTTTTTGTAACAGCTAATAATGTAATCTCTTCTCTATTTCTATTTGCTTTTTTTGCACTATTTTCAATACTAGTTCTTAAACAGTTTAAATTTTCTTTAATAATTGTCATTTTATCACCTACCTTATTTTAATATTTTTATTTATGTTATTAGGTTTTAAAATAATTTCATCATATAAACTAACAGTTTTAATATTATTCATATCATTTTTATAATAATCTATAAATACAAAATCATCATCTTCATATTCTATTCCTTGTAATTCTATAAATTCTATATTTTTAGTCTGTTCATTTACTACGTATACACCTTGTTTTCCATCTATTATTTTTATAGATTTCTTTGGTATTTTCAAACCTTCTATTTGCTTATATATTATATCAAATTCTTCTACTCTTGTGTCGTATATTCCTACATTTTGCTCACTTATTTTAAATATAATTACAATATTTTCATCATCTTTATACATTTTATCAATTTTCGCACTCATTTTTTCATTATTTAACCTTATACTCACCCTTTGATTTACTTCAAATACAACTGATTCTTTTTCATTCATACATACAGCTAAATAAGTAGCATTATTACCTACTATTCTAGCTATTACATCTTCTTCTTTTACTTTTTCATCATTTTGTTTAGTATTTTTATAATTATTATCAGCTAGATTTATATCCTCTTCAGTTATACTATCTAATATTTCTAAATTATAATTTTCTTCATTCCCATCAAAATTATAAGATAAAACTCCAGATATATCGCTCTGTATATTAACTATTCCTTTGTTTTTTTGATTATCTAATACTTCTTTTTGCTCCTTTTTAGTTTGTAAGTTTTTAAGTTCTATTTCATTACTTAAGTTTTTAGATTTATCCTTAGACTTTTTGATTTCCTCTTCTAATACTTCTATTTCTCTATTTAATGTATTTATTTCTTTATCTATATTTGCAATGTTTTTATCTTTATATATTTTTGCTATTTCTTGAGATTTTTTCACCTTTTCATTTTCTTTTATATCTATACTTAATTTACCTATATCTGATGCTTTTATTAAGTACTCGTCTCTTATTATCAATCCTCTTTTACTTATTTTAGCTTCTAAATTATTACTTTCTAATGATAATGTAGTTGTACTTTTACCAATAATCAATAATAAAATTTGAAATATAATATAAATAAAAATTCCTAATATTAATATATTAGAATATTTAATTTTCCTCATAATACCAT
>JAVXLU010000031.1:0-13562 GCA_036646635.1 Romboutsia sp. | reverse complement strand
GTATTTCCTTTTATTCATAAATATAAAAACAATACATAGTTTTCATATTTCCTACTAAAAATATATATTAGTTACACCATATATCATTAATTAATTATATTCATCAATTTATATATCAATTTTTTTATCTTTTATGATTTAAACACAAAAAATCAAGCTTTAATAAAATCAAAGCCTGATTTTTTATTTACTTATTATAATAATATGGTAATTATATTACTGCTACCTTCATTAATTATTTTTTGTAATGTTCTTTGTATTTTCACTCTTATTTCTTCTGGCATAGTATATAACTTGCTTTGTAATTGTTCTTTAACTAAATCATGTAATGATTTTCCAAACATATTAGATGCCCATATTTCATTTGGATTTTGCTCAAACTCCTCTAATAAATATTTAATCATTTCTTCACCTTGGTTTTGATTCCCCACTATTGGAGATACTTCTGTAGAAATATCTGCTTTTATTATATGAAGTGATGGAGCATTAGCTTTTAATTTTATTCCATATTGTTTTCCTTGTTTAATTATTTCCGGTTCTTCTAAACTAAGTTCATCTAAAGATGGAGCTACTACTCCATAACCTTTAGTTTTTGCATCTACTAATGCACTTTCTATTTTATCATACTCAGTTTTAACTCTAGATAACTTAGTTACTAAACTTAATAATTGATGGTCTCCTTCTATTTTAAAACCACTCTTTTCCTCTAATACATTATAGAATAATCCTTGTTTTGCCGTTAAATCAATACTTATAACTCCTTCTCCAAGTTCTACATTATCCACTTCTGTATCTTCTAAGAACTCTAATTCAGAGAAACCTTGAACTATGCTATCAATGTCTCTTATTTTTCCTATATCCGCTATACTTTCTTTTAATGTAAATATTATATTATTTTTAATCCAATGATTTCTTTCTAATCCTTCTACCCATTGAGGTAGATTTATTCTTATTTCATTTAATGGAAAATCATATAAAACAGTTTCAAGAACATCCTCTATATCATCTTCATCCATTGCAACTACATTTAAAGGAACTATAGGTGCATTATATTTTTCTTCTAATTCTGATCTTAACATTTCAGTTTCTTCACTCTGTGGATCTAGTGTATTTAGAACTATGGCAAATGGTTTATTTAATGATTTTAATTCACCTATTACCCTTTCTTCAGCTGAAATATAATTTTTTCTATCTATTCCTGTAACAGATCCATCTGTTAAAACTACAATTCCTATTGTTGAATGATCTCTTATAACTTTTTTAGTTCCTATTTCTGCAGCTTTCTCAAATGTCATAGCCTCTTGTGACCATGGTGTTGATACTAATCTTTGCTTACCTTCTTCTTCATGTCCTAATGCCCCATCTACTATGTACCCAACACAATCAACCATTCTTACTTTCATAGAAACATTATCTCTAATTTTTATTTCTACCCCATCAGCTGGAACAAACTTCGGTTCTACAGTCATTATTGTCTTTCCTGATCCACTTTGTGGTATTTCATCTTTAGTTCTCTCTTTTTTAAATTCATTTTCTATATTTGGTAATACTAATTTTTCCATGAACTTTCTTATGAATGTAGACTTACCTGTTCTTACTGGCCCAACTACACCTATATATATATCACCTTGAGTTCTTTTTGCTATGTCTTCATATATGTTGTTCATCTAATTCCCCTCCTGCATATAGTTTCTTAATAAATTATATTTTAGATTTAGAATTATTATTACAAAAATAAAAAAAAAGCTAGGATTAAAATCCTAGCTTATCATTTACTATCTCTTCCATCTCATGAGTTTTATTTCTCATCATTAATTCTATTACTACTTCATTTGCACTAGAACCTTTATGTAATACAGAATATATAGCATTTGTTATAGGCATATCTATATTTAATTTTTTTGCAACTTCATAAGCTACCTCGGTAGCTGTTATACCTTCAACTACCATTTTTACTTCTTTTAAAGTTTCATCTAAACTTTTTCCTTGCCCTATTAAAATACCAGCTCTTCTATTTCTACTGTGCATGCTCGTACAAGTAACAATTAAATCACCTATACCTGAAAGTCCTGCAAATGTAGATACATTAGCCCCCATAGCAGCCCCAAGTCTACTTATTTCTCTTATACCTCTAGTCATTAAAGCTGCTTTTGCATTATCTCCAAGTCCTAATCCATCACATACACCAGCACCAAATGCCACTATATTTTTTAAAGCCCCTCCGAGTTCAACACCCACAATATCAGGATTTGTATAAACTCTAAATTTAGGAGTCATAAAAATATCTTGAACTACTTGAGCTATTTCTAGATTCTCAGATGCTACAACTACCGTAGTAGGTATATCTTTAGCAACTTCTTCTGCATGAGATGGTCCTGATAATGCTACATATGGGTTATTAGGTAATTCTTGTTCGCAAACTTCTGATAATCTAAATCCCGTTCCTTTTTCAAGTCCTTTAGCAACATCAACAATTATTTGTTCATCTTTAATAAATGACTTTATTTGAGATGAAACACTTCTTATTGCTTGTGATGGTACTGCTAAGACAATAATTTTACTGTCCTTTACAGATTCTTCTATATTAGTACTTACAGTTATATTATTTGGAAATAATACTCCAGGCAAATAATCTATATTTTCCTTAGTCTTATTTATCTTGTTGGCTTGTTCTTCATTTAAAGTCCACATGCTTACTTGGTATCCTTTTTTTGCTACTACTAAGGCTAAAGCACTACCCCAACTTCCAGCCCCTAATACACATATTTTTTCCATGTTAAACACCACCTAACCATAATAAAAATTATTGTTTCTTTTGTCCTATTTTTCTCTCAGTTCCATTTAATAATCTTTTTATATTTTCTCTATGAGTGTAAATAACAGACAGTGCTAAAAATAAGGTTACTAATACACCCTTTTGATTTTTATCAATCATCATTATTATTGGAGACATTGATATCCCAACTACAGAACCTAGAGAAACATATTTTGTAATAACTACAACTACTAAAAATATACCAAAACATATCAATGCAATTATAGGATTAACTGCAATCATTGCACCTAGTGAAGTAGCAACACCTTTTCCACCTCTAAATCCTAAGAAAGCTGGCCAATTATGTCCACATACAACACCAACTACTGCTAAGTATCCAGCTATAACTATATCTAACCCTACTAATTTAGCTATTAACTCAGATATAAATACAGCTATAATTCCTTTTAACAAATCTCCTATAAAAGTCATTGCTCCTGCTTTTTTTCCAAGAGTTCTGAGCACATTTGTTGAACCTGCATTTCCAGATCCTTGTGTTCTTATATCTACACCTGATAATCTTTTAGCAACTATATAAGAAGTAGATATATTTCCTAAAATATATGCAATTATTATAATTATTGTATAGCTAATCATATTAACCCCCTTAGGTAAAAATATTACTTTCTATTTTTTTCTCTATATTCAAATTGAACTGGAGTACCTTCAAATCCAAAGTTTTCTCTTATTTTATTTTCAAGATATCTTTGATATGAAAAATGAGTTAACTTCTTATCATTTATGAATAATGTAAATTTAGGTGGTTTAACTCCTGTTTGAGATCCGTAGTAAATTTTTAACCTTCTACCTTTATCTGATGGCGGTTGATTTAACATTACTGCTTCACCTATTACATCATTTAATGCTGATGTTGATACTCTTTTAGCATGTTCACTGGCTACATATGTAGCTATTTCTAATACTTTATCCATTCTTTGATTAGTTTTTGCAGAAATAAATATAACTGGTGCATACATCATGAATGGGAACTTTTCTTTTACTTCTTTAGTGAAATTACCTAAAGTTTTATTATCTTTTTCTATTAAATCCCATTTATTAATTACAAATACACATGCCTTACCTTCATCATGAGCTATACCTGCAACCTTTGTATCTTGTTCTGTAAATCCTTCTGATGCATCTATTACTATAAGTACAACATCTGCTCTATCTACTGCAGCCATAGATCTTATTACACTATATTTTTCTACAGTTTCATATATTTTACTTTTTCTTCTTAATCCAGCTGTATCTATAAGAAGGAATTTCTGTCCATTCTTTTCTACATAAGTATCTACTGCATCCCTAGTGGTTCCAGCTATCGGACTTACTATAACTCTTTCTTCTCCTAATATATTATTAAGTATCGAACTTTTTCCTGCATTTGGTTTCCCAGTTATCGCTACTCTTATCATATCTTCGTCATACTCAGTGTTTAATCCTTCTGGGAAGTTTTCAATTACCTCATCTAATAAATCTCCAAGACCCATACTATTTGCACTTGATATTGCAAATGGCATTCCAAGCCCTAATTCATAGAAATCATATACATTGTCAAATTGACTTTGACTATCTATTTTATTAACTACTAGTATTACTGGCTTTTTAGTTTTTCTAAGTATTTGAGCAACTTCTCTATCTGCTGGTGTTAATCCTGATTTTCCATCAACTACAAATAGTATAATATGAGCCATATCCATAGCAAGCATAGCTTGATTTCTCATATGAGATAATATTATATCTCCATTTTCTGGCTCTATACCTCCTGTATCTATTAATGTAAAATAGTGATTTAACCATTCTACCTCCGTAAATATTCTATCTCTAGTAACTCCTGGAGTATCTTCTACTATCGATATCCTTTTTCCTGCTAGTTTATTAAATAGTGTTGATTTTCCAACATTAGGTCTTCCTACTACTGCAACTACTGGTCTATTATCTCTCATAATAATCTCCTTTCTTATTTTAAAATTTTATCCACAAAGTCTTTACCTTCATTTAAACATGGTATAACTTCAATTTTCATAATCTTATTTAATTCTTCTAATGTAATATTATCTAAGAATATTTCTTCATCTGCTTTAAGCATACTTCTTGGTATAAATAGTGTTTCACCTAAATCTTTATTTTTTAATTGGTCTATTATATCTGTTGCTGTTATAAGACCTGAAACTGTTATTGTTTCTCCAAAGAAATTGTTTACTATTTTATACACATTAACTTCTACATTGGGACATTTATTCATTATATCTTTTGCCATATTTTTTATAAATTCATATGCTGAATGTCCTGTTGCTATAGAAACTTTTTTACTCTTTAATATTTGATTTTGAGATATTTCTTTTAAGTTATCATGTATTTCTCTTTCTAACTTACTTATCATACCTACTCCATTTTCAAATTGTATAAATCCTTCATATTCATCATATTCTAATAACTTTTTATTTGCAATTATATAAAATTCATCTGATAAAAATGCAAACCTAGTTCCTATCTTATCAAGATACATTTTTTGTAATTCATGAATTTGTTCTATAGTTTCACTTGCAGATTCTTTATTAAATATTTCTAAATTTGGTAAATGACTTCTATGTTTAGTTATTCCTACTGGTACTATTGCCGCACTATTTACATAAGGATATAGAGTTTCTAAATCAGCTATCGTTCTAGTTAATTCTTTTTTATCATTATACCCGGGACAAAGTACTATTTGGCAATTCATTTGGATTTGTGCATCAGCTAATCTTCTCATTATACTATAAAGTTTACCTGCAAATTTATTCTTTATCATAGTTTGTCTCAACTCAGGATTTGTTGTATGAACTGATATATTTATTGGGCTTATTCTATATCTTATTATGTTATTTATGTCTTCTTCACTCATATTTGTAAGTGTTATGAAGTTTCCTTGTAAAAATGATAACCTTGAATCATCATCTTTAAAATAAAGTGTTTCTCTCATTCCTTGCGGAAGTTGATCTATAAAACAAAATACACATTTATTTCTACAACTTTTAGCTTGATCTATAATAGGATTTGTAAACTCTATTCCTAAATCATCATCATAGTCTTTTTCTATTTCATATAGATATACTTCTCCATTGATTTTTTCTATTTCAACTTCTAAGTACTCATCACTTAATAAAAATCTATATTCTATTATATCGTGTATTGCTTGATTATTCACAGAAATTAATAAATCACCAACTTTAATTCCTATTTCTTCAGCTATACTACCCTTATATACTTTACTTATTATGTTATTTACTTTCTTAACATTAACTTCCATAAATTATCACCACTCTTCTTTTATAAATACATCATATTATAATACCATGTTTTGATAAAAATAGTCAATATTCCCTATAATTCAAAAGGTACCTATCGGTACCTTTTGAGAAATTACCTGTTTTATATGGTCATTATCAATATGAGTAAAATGAATTTTATATTAATGTTTAACTATAATTAATGTTCCATTTGTCATATCATGTACCATTCCACTTACAGATTTAGACATGAGCA
Source organism: Romboutsia sp. (assembly GCA_036646635.1). Lineage (GTDB taxonomy): Bacteria > Bacillota > Clostridia > Peptostreptococcales > Peptostreptococcaceae > Faecalimicrobium. The sequence goes on along the minus strand of JAVXLU010000031.1, from coordinate 7,222 downwards.
TAGCCTTATGTTGTAAATCTTTTTCATCATTTGCATAAAATATAGGGCAACCTGCACTTTTCATCTCTTTATCAGTTGTTACTATTGCTAGTGTATACTCATTTATACCTACATTCATTCCCATTTTATATACATCCTTTCTTACCTATTGTATAGTTTTTAAGTGATAAATTTTTTCCTTTTGCACTTGATATAATAGGACAGGATTTTACCGCTTCAATTACTTTATCTATATCTTTTTCTATTGGTATATATGCTATCATTATACTTTCATTTTTAGGATTTCTTCGTGGTAATGGAACAAATGCTGGTTCATTATGTTCTCTAAGCAATCCTAATCTTGAATAAAGATTATATACTATAGCTTGTCTTTGACCTGGATCATACAGTATTCCAGCATTAGTATAACTCTTATCTTTTGGTATTATTTCTATTCCAATACCTTTAGTTAGATATCTTTTTCTATCACTTTCTAAACCTATATTAGTTATTCCTTTTAATTCTCCTACTTGCATTATAGAAGTATCTACAAAACTTATTTTAGCTTCAACAACATCTGCAATATCACCTATACTTTCTCTAGTCAACATTTTTTTAAGTATAAATGCTAAAGCTAACCCAAATATAGAACTTATTAATAAAATTAAATTCTCTCCTATATTAGTTTCAGCTAAAATTACATAATATAAACCTATTGTTAAAAATGAAGTTATTATACACATATAATTTCTAACTTCATACGTCCTTGCTATTTCTTCTATAAACGCCCCTCCTCTTTGTACTAATTGAACTGATTCTAAATTCTGAAGTGTGTTCCTTCTATTTTCTCTTACTTGCCTAAATTGTTCTGCTGCTAAAGATAAAAATGTTATCGATGTATAAGACCTTTCTATTAATGCTGGAACTAATAATGCACCTAATGATGATGCTACAAATGCAAGTACTAGCTGAGATAATAACATATTAGGTTGTGTTGGGTATTGTCTTTGGTCTAAATTCAACATTATAATTCTAGATATCATTCCTATTATAACTCCTACAAAAAATACTTTATCCATTTCATCACCTCTTATTTTACTATTGCATTTTTATTTTATATGCACTTTGTTTACCTTTGGCAGTTTCTATAATAGGAGTGCTTTTAGCTGATTCTATCATAGTTTGAATATCTTTAATAATTGGTATATATGGTATAACAATACTTTGTTTATCTAAGTTTGTTCTTGATATTGCTAAAATATCTTTTTCATCTACATCCTTATCTACTCCCATATGGATAAATATATTATGTAGTATTGCTTCTCTTTGACCTATATCATTTATTATTCCAAAATCTCCTAAACTTTTAGGTATTATCTCTATTGCAAGGCCTTTTTCTAAATATTTTTTTCTAGTATCTTCTAATCCTATATTTGTTATAATTGTGTCATTTACCTTTAACATATATTCATCAAAATTTATAGTTGCTGGTATTATGTTTGCAACATCTCCTACACTATTTCTTTTTAAATATTTTCTAAATATAAGTCCTACTATACAGCCCCCAATAGCTCCTAAGCCAGTACATGGCCAGAATCCTAAGTCATATTTCTTTGCAAAAACAATATATACTATCGAAGCTACTAAAGATGAAAATAAACTTATATAGCTTCTAGATTCATAAGTTGAAGCTATTTCTTCTACATATGCACATCCTTTTGGAACTACTTCTTCATTATCAATATTTTCTAAAGTTATTTTTTCTTGTTGTGCTAATCCTTGAAATTGTTGTATTGCTACCGCAAAAAATGTTAATGCTGAAAATTCTTTATCTATAAGAGCCGGAAGTGCTATAGCTCCAAGTGAAGCAGAAAGTCCAGATATTATTATTTGTTCTATATAATCTTGAGGTCTTGATGGATATTGCTTATCTGTTACTCTTAAAACAAGTGTCCTACATAATATACCTATAAATAACGCTGATATAAATGCATGCCTAAATAATTCATCATTTAGTAAACTATCTTTCATTTTTTCACTCCTTTTATTTTTGCAAATTTTTATTAATCTTTTAATTATATAGTATTAGTTTGTGCAAAAATAAAAAAAAATTCCCTTCTATTGAAGGAAATTTTTTCGAGGTATAGTAACGATAAATTCACTACCTGTTCCTAGTTCACTTTTTACACATATGGTACCATCTAAAGATTTTACTATATGCTTTATTATAGCCAATCCTAATCCAGTTCCACCTACATCTCTACTCCTAGCCTTATCTACTCTGTAAAACCTTTCAAATATCCTTATCGTATCTTCTTTTGGTATACCTACACCTTCATCTATTACTTTTATAACTATATTATTATTTTCTAGCATAACTTCAACATTTATATTTTTATTATCAGGTGTATATTTAATAGCATTATCTATTAAATTTAAAAATATTTGTTTTATATAATCTCTATTAGATAAGATTTTAATGTTCTTATCACTAAATTTATATGTTAAGTTTATATTTTTAGATTTAGCTATATAACTTGTCATATCATAAACTTCTATAAATATTTCATATATTGAAACGGTATCATATAACATATTCTCATTATTTTCTATAAATGATAATAGCAAAATATCATCAATAAGTCTTTTTAATCTATCTGATTCACTTTCTATTATCCCTAAAAATCTATTTCTAGTTTTTATATCTATATTTTCGTTTGATCTTAATGTCTCAACAAAACCACTAATTGATGTTAAAGGTGTTTTAAGTTCATGACTTACATTTGCTACAAAATCACTTCTCATATTTTCTAATTTAACCTTTTCTGTAATATCTTCTATATTAATAATTGAACCGATTATTATATTATCAAAATCTTGAAGATATATTGGGTCTAAATTAACTTTATATACTATATCATCTATTGTAGTAAGTTGTACACTTTTATTTATCTTTGAACCTTTAAATAATATTATTTCTTTAAGTATTTTTTCTTCTTTTATTACTGAATTAATATTATTTTCTTCTATTTGTTTATTTATATCACACTTTAATATTCTTTTAGCCTCTTCATTAATTAACATTATATTCCCATCTATATCTATTGCTAAAATTCCATGAGATATACTTTTTAATATAGAAGTCATTTGAAGATGACTATATTCAACTTCAGTTATTGTACTATCCATTATTTTTATCATTTCATTAAAGTTCCTAGCTAATTCTCCAAGTTCTCCCTTAGCCGATATATTTAATCTCGAATTAAATTCTTTGCTACTTATTTTTTTAGAAACATAGATAAACTCTTCTAAGTAACCTCTTAAAGTTAGTGTATATCTAACTGATAGTATGGCTATTATTATTGATACTAGTGTAATAAAAAACATTGCTGTTGTTAATTCTTCCATAAAATACTTCTCCTAAATATATTTCTATTAATCAATTTTATATCCCACACCTCTTATTGTTTGTATATATTTTTCTGAATTACCATCATCTTCTATTTTTTTTCTAAGATATCGGATATGTACATCTACAGTTCTAGTTTCACCATAATATTCATATCCCCATATTTTATCTAAAAGATTGTTTCTAGATAGAACTTTACCTTTATTTTCAAGAAGTAACTTTAAAAGTTCAAACTCTTTAAGTGTTAAATCTATTTTTTCAGTTCCTTTATATACTTCATGCTTTTGTAAATCTACTTTTAAATTTCCACTAGATAGTATACTTTCTCCACTTTGTCCATTAATATTATATCTTCTAAGAACTGAACTAATTCTTGCTAATAATTCTTTTACACTAAATGGCTTAGTTATATAATCATCTGCACCTATTTCCAATCCTTCTATTTTATCACTTTCCATATTTTTTGCTGTAAGCATTATAACTGGTATATGTTTTAAAAATTTATCATTTCTAATTTTTTTTAAAATATCTATTCCACTTATATTAGGTAACATCCAATCTAATAATATTAAATCTGGTTTAGTTTCTTTGGCTTTTATATATCCATCTACACCATCATATGCATAATCTACCGCATAATTTGAAATTTCTAAATTAAATTTAAGAAGTTCAACTATGTGTATTTCATCATCTATCACAAGTATTTTTTCATTCATTATAAATTTATCCCCTATCTATTTTATCTTAAGTATCATTCCTATTCTTTCTGATGTTTTATCATGCTTTCTGTAAGAGTGAAATTTATCCGAATTACAACTAGTACATAAATTTAAATTAATTATATTCTCTTCTTTAACTCCACTAGACTTCAATACATATTCATTAATCTTCCACAAATCTAAATAGTACTTACTTTCTTCTATTATATAGAATATTTCATCACTATTTGTAAGATTTGTGTTAAATTTTTCAACTAATTCTTTAGATACTTCATAACAACAAGGTCCTATTGATGGGCCAATAACGCAAACTAAGTCTTCTTCTTTTGTATTATAGTTTTCTTTCATTGTTTCTATTGTTTTTTGTGCTATCTTGTTATAAGTTCCTCTCCAACCCGCATGTGCTAATCCTATTGCTTTACTCTTTTTATCTATAATAGCTATTGGCACACAGTCTGCTGTAAATATTAGTAAAGGCACTTTTTTTAAGTTTGTTACTAATGCATCTGCTTCTATTTTTTCACCTATATTATTTTCACCTATAACATTCACTTTATCTGAATGAATTTGTATATTACTAGTTAAATTTTCGATTTCAAAATCACCAGTTTTACAAATTACTTTCATATCTTTTAAAGATTTAGCATCTATATTTTTAAGTGTTATTACTAAATTTACAAAATCTATATTATCTTCAATTTCTTTTATAGTTATATAATTATTCATATTAGTCACCTTTTTCCATTATTATGTTTTTTAATTCTATAACAAAAGTATTTATATCTTTGAATTGTCTATATACAGATGCAAACCTTACATATGCTACTTCATCTACATCTTTTAGCTTATCCATAACTAATTCTCCAATTTTTTCAGTTGCAACTTCTGATATGTAATATTTATTTATTTCATTTTCAACAAAAGATACTATTTCTTCAATTTGTTCTAATGATACAGGTCTTTTTTCACAAGATTTTAGTATTCCATATTTTATTTTCTCTCCATCAAAATATTCTCTACTATCATCTTTTTTTATAACCATTACAGGTGTTGTTTCTATTTTCTCATAAGTTGTAAATCTCTTTTTACAAGATTCACACTCTCTTCTTCTTCTAATAGACTTGCTATCTGTGTGTCTTGAATCTATTACCTTCGATTCTTTATAGTTGCAGTAAGGGCATTGCATTTTTATTCCTCCTAAATTTGCTATATATTAAATTCGTCTAAATTAAGTTCTGACCCTATATTAACTATTATAGTATCACAACCTATTTTCAATATATCATTCCAAAATATTACTTCTCCTTCATAACCTCTAGAAAATAATCCTCTTCCACCATCCCCTGTTATTGTAAATGACATTATTTTACCTTCATTTATATCCATATCTATATCTGTTATGAATCCCATCCTTTTACCATTCTTTACATTTATAATTTCCTTTTCCATTATATCAGATACTCTAATCATATTATATTTCCTCCTTTTAAAGTTAATTATGTCCCATAAAAATAAATATGTTCTCGTCCAAAAAAAAATGACCTATATAGGTCATTTTTATATTTAAAAGTTGTCTTTATATTTTTCAAGCATCTCTATAAATGATTTAACTAATATTGGATCAAATTGAGTACCTGCATTAACTCTTAATTCTTCTATTCCTTCTTTATGACTTTTTCTAATATTATACGGTCTATTAGATGTCATAGCATCAAAGCTATCAGCTATTGTGAGCATTCTTGCTAAGTATGGTATTTCATCTCCTTTTAACCCATCTGGATAACCTAGTCCATCATATCTTTCATGATGATGCTTTATAAGCGATATAACTGATTTAAAAGGCTTTATATGTTGTATTAAATCCACTCCAATTTGAGGATGATTTCTAAACATTTGGAATTCTTCATTTGTAAGTTTTTCTTTTTTATTTAAAACTTCTTCTGGTATTTCTAATTTGCCTATATCATGTAAATAAGATGCTATCTGTATTTTGACTTGATCTTGTTCTGATAATTTAAGGGTTTGAGCAAAATATTTACTATAAATTACAACTCTTTCTATATGACTATATGTATATCTATCTTTAATATTTATCATACTTATAAATGCTTTTAAAGATTTTATTGTTTCTTCTTTTATATCCATTTGATTACATAAATCATCTAATACACTATGATAAGATTCTACTCTATTCTTATTAAAAGACTTAGCTCTATAAAGAGCATCATCTGCTGTATTTATAAATTGATGTTTACTTGTAGCTCTAGTGGGGTAAGTTGATACACCTATTGATATAGTTATATTTTTATTTGGTTGGTTTTCTTGACCTTTAAACTCAGCATTTTGAATTGCTTTTCTTATTCTTTCTCCAACTTTTGTAGCATCTTCTTCTTTAGTAAATGGAAGTACTGCTGCAAATTCTTCTCCACCATATCTAGCTACAACATCATTTTCTCTAATGCATTGTTTTAGTATTTTTCCAATGCTTCTAAGTAGTACATCTCCTGCTTGATGACCATTTACATCATTATAATTCTTAAAATAATCTATATCCATAAATAACAATGATACTTCACTATCATTACTATCTGCGTTATCTATAGCATTTCCAAGATATTCTTGAAAATATCTATGATTATATAATCCTGTAAGTTCATCAACATTTACTAAATCTTTTAACTCTTTACTATGTTCTCTTTCTATATCTACATACATACCTAATATAAATGCAGTCACAATTAAAGCACTAATAATTATTAAGTCTCTTTCAAAATATATACTTAATATTTGTTTATCTTGAGCATTTGCTGTAAAATAATGACTTAGTATTAGTCTGTTTTTATTACTTACAATAAAATCTATTACTAGTATTACTATTGATGAAGATATTGCAGACCATAAACTATAATTTTTACCAAACTGTATTGCTCCTATTAATACTATAAATATACTAATTAACTTATATCCACTTTCTTCCAATCCAGTAGTGCTGATAACTAAGATAAATATAAATAAAATCATTATAGTTTCTATTAAGTCTGATACTTTAGGCTTCTTATCTATTCTATTTTTAGTATAAAATGCTATCCACGAAAAATATCCTAATATAAAAATC
>JAVXLU010000030.1:0-20172 GCA_036646635.1 Romboutsia sp. | reverse complement strand
TTATTATCATATATTCTCGCTATTATATGAGCTTCACTTAATCTAAGACTTTTTTCTAAAGTTGATACATTGATTTTATTCGGTGTTATTGCTATTACTTTTGATTTAATAACTTCAATAGGCATAGATCCTCCACCAACTTGAGAAAATCCATCTTCTATTTCTATATTTATATCTAAATTTAATTTTTTTATTCTATTAAATAAATCTAAAGACTTACCTTCTAACTCAGACATATTATATGTTAACATTTTTAAAGTAGGTATATTTTCTATAGCTTTTTCTTCATCTAAATACATTCTTAATGTTGATTCTAAAGCACATATAGTAAATTTATCTACTCTTAATGCTCTTGTAAGCTGATTTTTCTTCATTTTTTCTATATATTTTTTCTTTCCTACTATAATTCCAGCTTGTGGTCCTCCAAGCATTTTATCTCCACTAAATGTAACTATATCAGCACCATTATTTAAAGAATCTAATACAGTTGGCTCATAAGACAATCCATATTTAGATAAATCTATAAATACTCCACTTCCTAAATCCTCTATAACAGGAATATTTCTTTCTTTTCCTAATTTTGATAATTCTTCTATTCCTACACTTTCTGTAAATCCTAGTATTTTATAATTACTCGTATGTACTTTCATCAAAATATTAGTTTCATTATTTATAGCGGCTTTATAGTCATTTAAATTAGTTTTATTGGTAGCTCCAACTTCAACTAATTTAGCTCCACTTAGTTCCATTATATTAGGTATTCTAAAAGAACCACCTACTTCTACTAACTCCCCACGTGAAACTATAACTTCCTTATCTTTAGCCATAGTACTTAACACAAGCAATACTGCCGCTGCATTATTATTTACAACTAAAACATCTTCAGCCTTTGTAAGCTTTTTTATTATTTGTGCTAAATGAGAATATCTAGAACCTCTTTCCCCTTTATCTAAATCATATTCTAAGTTTGAATATCGAGATGATAAACTCCATAATTCCTCTTTTATATTTTCACTAAGCAAAGATCTTCCTAGATTAGTATGTATAACTATTCCTGTTGCATTTATAACCTTTTTTAATGATAAAGAATATCCTATTTTAATTCTTTGCAATGAATCTTTTACAATGTCATCTAGCTTTATTTCAAATTTATTAATAGTATTATCATCTAATTTTATAATAAATTGTCTTTTTATATCTATTGACTCTCTTATAGAATTTAAAACTAAATTTCTTGGATATTGTTCTAATGATTTTATTATACTTTTATTTCCTAATACTTCATCAACTGATGGCAGCATAGAAAATAGTTCTTTTTTATTCAATATAATCACTCCCCCTTTATTAAAAAATTTACTTCACTCATGTATCAAATTTTTTATACTACCCACACTTAGCTCAAATGACCTTGAGAAATATGTACGTTGCTAAAGTTAATATGTTGGTATTAAAAATACGGTTATTTTTTATATAACCGTAATATACTTTTCTTTTTTTTGTGTAACAGTCCCTATAATCTTTGACTCTATAGATCCATTTTTTTTCATATCTTTCATAAGTTCATCTGCTAATTCAGGTTTTACCGATACTAATAATCCTCCTGATGTTTGAGGATCATATAAAATATCTTCAATTGAAGTTTCTACATCTTTAATTAAAACATATTTTGAAATATATTCTTTGTTTCTATACATTCCTCCAGGTATGATACCCATCTTAGCCATATCAATTGCACCATCTAATATTGGTACTTCCTTAGAGTTTATCTCTATACTTACGTCAGATGCTTTTGCCATTTCAAGTGCATGTCCTAAAAGCCCAAAACCAGTTACATCTGTTACTGAATTTACGTCTATATTTTCAAAACTTTTAGCTGCATATTTATTTAAATGTATCATTACTTCAATTACTTTATCAGATATACATTTATCTAATAGGTTTTCCTTCATAGCAGTATTTAATATACCTACTCCTATTGGTTTAGTTATAATTAACTTATCTCCTACTTTAGCATTTGCATTAGATAAAACTTTATTCGGATTTACTATACCTGATACTGATAATCCATATTTTGGTTCTTTATCATCTACAGTATGTCCTCCAACTAAAAGAGCTCCGCTTTCTTTTACTTTATCAAATCCACCTTTTAATATTTCTGCTAATATATTCATATCATGACAAGATGGAAAACAAACTATGTTCATAGCAACTAAAGGATATCCTCCCATAGCATATACATCAGATAATGCATTTGAAGCTGCTATTTGTCCAAATATATATGGATCATCTATCATTGGTGTAAAAAAATCTAACGTCTGAATTAAAGCCATTTCATCATTTAATTTATATACAGCTGCATCATCAGATGTTTCTAACCCTACTAATAATTTATCTGTACTTTCATTTTTTGGAAGTTGTGTTAAGACTGAAGCCAGAACCTCTGGCCCTATTTTAGCTGCTCAACCACCTGAAGTTGTCATTTCTGTAAGTCTTTTTAAAATTTTCATAATATGGCTCCTTTTTCTACTTAATACATACCTATAATATCATATTTTACTATACTTATTGAATAGATTTATTTTTATTAATTTATAGTAATTGAATCTTTTAAGCTATCATATTTTTTATCGCCTATGCCATTTACATTTTTTATTTCTTCTATTGATTTAAACTCTCCACTTTCTTTCCTATAATTTACTATTTTATTTGCAGTTGCTTCTCCTATTCCTGGTAAAGACTCTAATTCTTGTATTGTAGCAATATTTATATTTATTTTATTACTATTTTCATTTTCAGAATTTAAAATATTATTTTCTTCACTAATATTATATAATTCCAATTTTTCTCCTATTTTAGGTATTATATAATGTTTTTCATCTTCTATCTTCATTGCTAAATTTATTTTATTAAAATCTGCATTTTCTGTTAATCCACCTAACTTTTCAACTGCATCAAACAATCTTTTATCATACTCTATACTTACAACACCTGGAGAATTAACTTCTCCACTAATATGTATTGTTATTATTTTTTCTTTTACTTCACCCACATCTTTTTCTACTTTCATTTCATTTTCAGTTTGATTATTAGAAATTGTTTGATTACTATTTTCTTCACTTTCACTAACTACATAGATATTATCCTCTAAGCTTACATCTTGTTTATATATAATAATTCCAATTCCAGCAACTATTATAAACAAAAATATAATAATATTAACAACTTTTTTCAAATTTAAATCACTCCTTTATTTTAATTATTGACAATAATATGTTATACTAAAATATACGTTTTAAATTTGGAGGTTATCATATGAAAAGAATTCTATCAATTTTAGTATCATTTCTTATAGCCTTTACCTCATTTTTAAGTACTACAAATGAATCATTTGCTAATGGTCCTAAGCCTAATATAACTGCTGAGTATGCAGTTTTAATGGATTATGAAACTGGAAAAGTTTTATATGATAAGAACGGCTCAAAAAAACTATTCCCAGCTTCTACAACTAAAATATGGACTGCATATGTAGTATTAAAGTATGTTCCTGATTTAAGTCAAGTTATAGAAATCAAGGATCTACCTGCTATAGAAGGCTCTAGCATGTACTTAAAAAATGGTGAATCTTTCAATGTTAAACAATTATTAGATGCTCTACTGGTTCACTCCTCTAACGATGTAGCTATTATATTGGCTAATTATGTTAGTGGATCTGTAGATAAATTCATTGAAATGATGAATGAAGAGGCTAAAGCAATTGGTGCTAAAAACACTCATTTTAACAATCCTCATGGATTACCGGATGAAAATCACTATACTACAGCTTACGATATGGCACTTATGTCTAGAGCTGCTATGAATAATGAAATCTTTAGAAATATTGTTAAAACTAAATCAGTTAGTTTTCAACCCAACGAGGCTTACCCTCATGAAAGATATTTTATAAATACAAATAAGTTTTTAAGTTCAAACGAAAAAATCAACTACAAAGGTGAACAAATAGATATAAAGTATGATATAGTTGATGGTATAAAAACTGGGTATACAGATGATGCTGGGAGATGCCTTTTATCTAGTGGTCTAAAAGATAATATGAGGCTTATATCTACAGTTTTTAAAACAACTGGAAATGATTTATACTTAGATTCTAGAACTTTATTAGATTATGGATTTGAAAATTTCCAATCTAGTACTATAATTGATAAAAAAGATTTTTCAAATAGTAAAAGAGTTTTTCTTAGCAAACAAAAAAACCTAACTTATGAACCAGAATATAGTTATAAACTTGTACTGCCTAAAGGTCAAAGTAAAGATAATTATACTACAAAAGTTCAGGTAGATAATATTAATTTACCTATTAGAAAAGGCGATAAAGTTGGTACTTTAGATATTTATAATTCCGATAAACTAGAACATACTATAGATTTAGTAGCTGAAAACAATGTTAATAGTATTTTTTCTTTTATAACTGAAAATAAAGCATTTATGTCTGTTATAAAAATTATTATATTAATATTAATCTTTCTTATCTTAATATTTACAGGTTTTATAATAAAAAGAAAAACAAGAAAATCCAATAAAAATATTTACTCTAACAAAAGAGGTAAACATAGTAAAAAAAGAAGGTAATTAAAATAAAATAGGTATGCTAATTTTAAAATTAGTATACCTATTTTTTATTTTAATTGTATTTTTATACCTTTGTTTAATATACTCTCGTAGTCTATAAAATCATATATATCATCCTTAAATACATCGGAGAATCTTAGTAACTCTTCTATAGTTAAATCTTCTATCGATTTTTTATTATCTTCACAATATATTACAATACTTCCAACTATTCCATGAGCATCTCTAAATGCAATACCATTATTAACCAAATAGTCTGCAACCTCTGTAGCATTTAGAAATCCATGTTTAACAGCTTGACTCATTTTTTCTTCATTTACCTTAATAGTAGATATTATTTTTTCCATCACAGAAATACATATTTCAATTGTATTTAGGCTATCAAAGAAACCTTCTTTATCTTCTTGCATGTCTTTATTATAAGCTAGTGGAAGTCCCTTCATAACAGTTAATAGACCAAAAAGATTACCATATACTCTTCCAGTTTTTCCTCTTATTAGTTCAGCTCCATCAGGATTTTTCTTTTGTGGCATTATACTACTTCCTGTAGTATATAAATCGTCAATTTCTACAAACTGAAATTCTTGGCTACTCCATAATATTAGTTCTTCACTTAATCTACTTAAATGCATCATTATTATTGAGAAATCACTCATTAATTCTAATAAATAATCTCTATCGCTAACGCCATCTATATAGTTTTCTACTATACGTTTAAACCCTAATTTTTCCTTAGTTATATTTCTATCTATATTATGAGTTGTTCCTGCTAAAGCACCACATCCTAGTGGAGATTCATCTAATATTTCTAATGCATTTTTAAGCCTCTTTTCATCTCTATCAAACATACTATAATATGCCATTAAATGATGCTTAAATGTAACCACTTGAGCCCTTTGTAAATGAGTATATCCAGGCATAATAATTGAATTTTTATATGCAACTTCTTTTATAGTATTTTTAAATTCATGTACTAATTTTATTATACTAACTGTTTTTTCTTTTGAATATAATCTCATATCTGTTGCAACTTGATCATTTCTGCTTCTACATGTATGAAGTTTTTTACCTACATTACCAATTCTATTTATTAAGTTTATTTCTATAAAACTATGTATATCCTCATAATTTCCTTCTAGTAGTAATTTCTCACTACATATATCTTCATATATGCTAACTAATCCATCTGTTATAGCTATTCCTTCTTCTTCATTTAATATTTTACAATGAACTTGCATATACACATGAGCTATACTTCCTTCTATATCTTTCTTATATAAAACCTTATCATAATTAAATGATTTATTAAACTCTTCCATAAGTTTATTTTCTTCTTTTCTAAAGCGACCGCCCCATAGTTTCATTTAATCCACCTCTATGTTACTTAAAATTACTATAAATGTTTTTGTAAACAATGTTATTATTACATTTTTAGTATATATAAATATTATTACCAACACTCGTTATATTAAGACTTTAATTCCAAATTAATCCATAATTTTATCTCTGTATAGTATATTATTTAATTTTCATAGATTTCATTTAGATTATTATTATTTATATAATTATAATAAATATTTAATTGTACCATTTGTTACAGACTTTTATTTTAAGGGTATATATAATTTTATATAGAAAATAATATTTATATAATTCTTAGGAGGACTTATTATGAGTTGTGGATGTTCTAATACAGATAAAAATAATGGTAAAAATGTAGTTGACTTAGTTAGAAGTAAAGGTAAAGATGAGTTTCCTTTAAAAACTCCTCATGAAATAAAATGTACTAATTGCGAAAAATTTTTTACAATGAGAACTCATGTAGATAAATGTCCTCACTGTTATATGGTTTATGGAGTTACTCCTTGTAGCTCAAGTGATAAAAATAATATAAAATCATCAGATATAAACTATTAAAATCAAATAGTATACATAAAAAGGATATCTAAATAAAAGATATCCTTTTTACCTATATTGTTTAATTTTAACTTTAATTGCATAAATTATTATATAATTCAATTCCATTTCCATGGACCATTATTAAATTTTTTGGTTTTATAATGTTTATAGTTTTTATTAAATCTTCATATTGTGCGTGAGATGACAGACTCATTTCAATTAAATTTATCTTGATTGTATCATAAGGCTTTATATTTTTTTTTATTATGTCTTTATCCGTAGATCCACAATTTAAAATTGTAACTAAATTACTGTCTTTTAATGCTAAATTATAATAATTTTGTGATATACTTTTATCCTTTAAAAATCCACCACTTAGTATTATAACATCATTTTCATAATACTTTTGATAAATAGATTTATATCTTTTATAGTCTATATCTTTATCAATATTATTATTTTTATCTACTTCATTATAATATTTATTAATTTTAGTAGCTAAACCATCTATTAAAATCTTAGCTTTTATTGTACTATTTTTTATTAAACCATAATATTCTTGTGTGATTCCAACTGTTGCAGATGGAATTAATACCTTTTTTTTGTTTTTAACAGATAAGTTAGTAAAATAATTAAATAGTTTTTTATTATAAGAATATGGTAAAGATACTTTTTTATTACCATTAGTCGTTTCCATAATCAAATAATCTGCATTTTTAAATTCAAAAAAATTATTCTCATTAATATATCTAGTAGTTGATTGTCTGTTAAAAGAAAAATCACCTGTATAAATTATCTTTTTATTTTCGTACTCTATACAAATACCAACAGAACCTTTTATATGGTTAGATGAAAAAAATGTAACTTTTAAATTATTAATATAAAAAGTTTCATTCTCCTTTTTTATTCTTAATTTTTTTAAATCTATATTATGTTCTGTACTTACAATATTTATAATATTGTAAGTATCTTTAGTCATATAAATTTTATTTATATATGGTTGTATAACATCTAAGCTTCCATAATGGTCTAAATGAGCATGACTTATTATAATAGTTTTTAATTTATCTTTAGGTATATTATTATCATTTAAAAGTTTATCTATATTAATTTTTTTAATCTGCGAATTTATTACTTCTGCTCCACAATCAATTATTATATACTCATCTTTAATTTTTAAAATGTGCATACTAACTAAAGATTTTCCTTTATAACTAAAAATTTTTATAAAATCATCTTTAAATTCATACTTACTTATTTTATTTGGTATATAATTGTCATTTACATCTTCAAAATCCAATATATCTAACATTAATTTACAAATATATTTAGGTAAATTATCACAAGGTAACATACTATAGATATCTTTATTATTAGAATTGTCTATTTTAATTTTGTATAATATTATTAGTTCTTCTAAGTTTAGTTCTTTTAATACACCCACTGTTTCATGCATACATTCTTTATACTTTTTTATACTTTTTTCATTTAAAACTAAATCTTTTTTTTCTTTAATTAGATTTAATTTTTTTCTTTCTATAAAGTTAACTAATATATATAAGTATTTTTTTCTTTTATCTTTTACAAGATTAATTTTATAATTTAAATCATCAGAATGATTTAAAGGTATCTTAAAATAAATTAACAAATCTATAAAATCATCTATATTACATTTATTAGAATTTATTATATCTATCACCTTTTCTTCATTTTCCTTAAACATAAAATATGCTTGTTGATATAATTCTAAATTTAGTAATGATAATATAGAATACAATACTCCAAAACTATTTTTATTAAACGAAAAACTTTCTAATCCATATTGAAAAGATAATAAATATTCTCCTAATTTATACTTTGTATATGATAGCACTTCTAGTAAATCTTTTTTACCTCTTTGTATATAAGATATATTTTCTATAAAATAATCTATTTCTTTTATATTCTCCATACTAGAATATTCAAAATTATCAATAGTGTAAATTATTTTTTTTTCTATATCTTCAACATAAGACTTTTTTATTATAGTATCTTTGTATTTATACATAATTACTTAGGTGGATCTACTTTCAATCTTTTTAACATTGATATGGCTTTGAACTTTATTCTTTGGTTACACTGATTATTTTCAATTATAAAAAATAATATATCTACAAATTCATCTTTATTTTTATCATTAAGTAGTCTTTCTATTAAATTTATTAAAGCAGTATATATATTATCAGAGTAATTTATGCTACCTTTACCTTCTAATCCTATTGAATTCTTTATTGATTGAATAGTAATATCTTTAAAGTTAAATTTAGGTTTATCACATAATTCATATGCTCCATTTATAGCTTTAATAATTTTTATTTCATCTTCACTATTTAGATATTCATCATATACTGTTTTTATTGCATATCTTAAAAGTTGCTTACTTTTATATGCACAATCTCTTATTATAGAAAATATTTGCCTGCTTTCATAATAGTTTTCTTCTAAGAACTCTTTTATCAATTCTACTGTATTATTTTCATCTCCCAAGCTACACATAGCTGCATTACAATATACCTTCTTAGTAATATCTTTTTTACTTTCATTTATTAAATTTAAAAATCTAGGGCTACAACATTTTCTAGAACCCCATTGAGCTATAGTAATTATCGCAGTTCCAGTTTCAATTGAATTACATGAGTATTTATCGAGTATATCTATTATCATATCTTCAACTTTATCTGAATTTGAATACCTAATCGCTAAAAATGCATTTTTTCTAGTAGAGCTATTATTCATCCATAATTCAAATGTTTTATAAAAATCATTTTCTATATCCCAATTTTTAGCTTTCTTTATCATCGTATCTAAAGTTATAATTTCATCTTTAACTCCATTTGGTATACTTCTACTTATAATTTTTCTAGCTACTTTATTTATATTAGAAACTTCCAAGTATTTTTCTGCTATTTTTATAGCTTTACTACCAAAGCTTTTAGTATAATTATGTATAAAATATCTAGCCATTTGAACTTCTGTATTATCAGCTTCTTGAGTTAAACTAATTAATTTTAGGGCATATTCTATACATATTTCATCATTTCCACTCATAAATGATTTTAATGACTGTAATCTAGTATCACCTCTACTGTGTCTTTTATAGATAATTTGCAATAATTCTATATCATTAATTTTTCCACATGCATTTATTAAAATCATTATCTGAGTAGACCATGACCATTCACATAATATAAATTTAATTGTATCTTTGTATTCTACTTTATTTTTATTATAAATATCTGCTATAATATTTCCAATAGTTTCTATTAATAAATTATTTACTACCAATATACTGTTTATTATTTTTGATGCATATAATATAGCTTCTATAGGGCATGCATTTTCATCTATCATATCTTTAGAAATAGACCTCAAATCCATATCAAGTTCATGTAATTTATTTGAATTTATTCCTCCTATTGTAAGTTTTTCATAGGCTCTTAACAATTCTTCTATATAATATGGTTCAAAGTTCCAATAAAATAATTTATTATTGCAAGTATTAGTACTTTCCCCTCCGCCTTCACTTACTTCATTTATATCTTTTAATTTAACAGAAGATTTTGAGATACCTATATTATTTATGTAACTTTCTAAATCTTCTAAGCTTTTTAATATCACAAAAATCCCCCCTATATAATCTCTTTTTCTTTTAAATCTACCTCTTGCTTTAAATCTATCTTTTCTCCATCTACATCTACCGATAATTTTAAATATTTGTCCTTATCTATTGAAAAGTTTATATCTATTGCTGTTCCAGGCTTTTTAGGATTTTTAAAATACGCTTTATACTTTCTTTGTATCCTCATTTTAGAATCGTATTGGTCTATACCTGCATAAAGATTTATTTCTACACCAGATGGACTAGTGGTTTTTAAAGCACCTTCTAATTTCCCCTCATATGGAACTTCTTGATTCGAATTAATTATAACCACTGGTAATCCTTCTTTAACATCAATCATTATAGCTTCTGCTAAAACTCTTGTTAATTCAAATTTTTTATCTTCTTTTAAAACTTCATCTTTTTTTGTCTTATCTCTATTTATTATAGTTTCATAATAATCATATATAGCCGCACCTTTTGCAACTGATGTTAATGGATCTGTAGAATTTATAATTTGCTTATCATCAAGGTTTAATATATCCTTTATTTTATTTCTTACTACTTGATATTTCGTCATCCCCCCTGTTAAAAACAAGTAATCTATGCTACTTTTACTTATATCGTAGTCTCTTAATGTATTTAATATAGGATTAATAATATTCTTTTGATTATTTTCATCCACCCTCTTATTACTTGGAATAGATTTAACAAAAAAACCTTTTATTGCTTCATCATATTCTTCTTTATTTATACAAAATTGAACATGTTCATCTTTATAAAAATTCATTATATAATGATCAAAACTTTCACCAAAATAACAGTTCATTTCTATATCTGAAGAAATTCGTTCTTTCGCTTTTTCTGCAAATATCCTTAGGTGTCTTACCATATTTTCTCTATCTTCTTTATTTATTGAATTATATTCTAAGTTATATCTATCTAAAAATTCATTTAATTTAACTAAAGCAACCTTATTATCAAAATCAATACCACCTAATTCATCATATCGTCCTATTGCTACTTCCGTAAATTCGACTTTTCTACCATTTTGCACTACATCTACAACTGCTATATCACAAGTTCCCCCACCTAAGTCAAATATCAATATCCTCGTACTTTTACTTAAATCAACTTGTCTCTGACTTTCTATCAAGTTCGATTGTTCATTTATAAAATCTATAAGTGCTGATGTCGGTTCTGGTATAAGATTTACATTTTTAAATCCGATTTCTAACGCTGCATCCTTTGTATCTTTTATCTGATCTGTATTAAAAGATGCAGGAACTGTTATTGTTACATTTTCAACATCATTCCCCTGGTTATATCTTTTCATTGACTCTCTACAAACTTTAAGTATTTGTTTTGCAACATCTTTAGCTGTATATTCATTTTCACCTAATATCCATCTTTTGTTAGTTCCTATATATCTCTTAGTATTATATAAAACTTTTTTAGATGCTTTCGATTTGATTTCTTTAGATATTTTTCCAACATACTCTTTTCTGTTTTCATCAACATATAATACTGATGGTAGTATAAATTCCATAGTCGGGCATTTATTCTCATCAACTTGAACAACTTGTATTATCTGAGATTGTATTAATCCATTAAACAATATACTTCCCTTTGATACAACTGTATTAGTAGTTCCTAAATCTATACCAAAGTAAATATCATTTACTTGTTCTATTTCCATAAATTACTCCCCCTTAATATCTACATACGGCTTTAATATTTCTTTATTATTGTAAAACCATGCAGGATATAAAATAGTACCTTTGCATAGTTTAATATCTGATATATCTTTATTTAATCTATAATTGTAAAAAGAATATTCTTCAATATCTACATCCTCTCCAAGTTTTACTGTCTCTCTTGGAAAAATCCCCATTTCTCTTAAAACATTAAATAAGTTCGTTGCTACAAACATTAAGTTATTCTCTTCTTTTCCTTTTGAATAAGAATATAATCTATCTAATAAATTACCATTTATTGAATAATTCATATTTTGAACTAACTCTATTAATGCCTTCGAATATTGTTCCCTACCATATCCTTCTAATTCTAAGTTCTCTATCTCTAATTTATTAATTTCATTTTTAAGCTTTATTTCTTTATCTATATATTCATTTATAATAATATTATTTAATATTATATCATTCTGTAATTTCTTTATTTCTTCTTCTAACTTATTAATTATATTGTCATCTTCTTTTTCTATGATTACGTTTTCCTGGCAATTATTTTTTTCAATAACAACAAAGTTCAATTGTAATTTTATATTATTTCTATCTTCAAAAGCTTTTAGAGTCTTATAAAATGCATCATTTATTTCTTTTTCTCTATTAACTAAAGCTTGTTTACATATAAAAAATAAATGTTTATTTTTAAATAAATACTCGAAATTTGATAATGATATATCTATTTCATTTAATATAATTTTATTTTTACTAAATTCAGATTGTACAAAATTTTTCAATACTTCCTTCGATATATGATTATTATTTATTATAATAATCATAAGATATAAATCTATTAATATTGATATTATAAATTTTTCACTTTTTATACCTTTGAATCCTTCATCTTTAACTATTTTGTATGGAAGCTTATTATGTTTTATGTATTTAGTTATTATCGGAAAAATTTTGTATATATCTAAATTCCATTTTCCCATATAATCATCAAATTTTAATTTTACTGCTACATAGTATTCATCATAGTTTTTATCAAATGCAATTAAATCCAAAAATAAATTTAATTCATTTACAAACTCCATCCGATTTTTTTTAATTTCTAATTCATTAATTACATCTTTTATTCCTATTTTAAAATTCCCCAAATTTATCACCACCAATGAATTATTTAATCTTATTTAATTAACTAAACAACTAATAAATTTCGATATATTTCTTTAAATACCTTCTATTTTTCCTATAATTAATAAAATATTTTACAAATATAATAAGGAATAGATTAATATCTATTCCTTATTATATTTGTATTCTAACTAACTTTATTTTTTCTTAATAATTTGCTAATTTCCATAATTAAAATAGATAATAATCCCAATCCTATACATATACCTAATTCTTTAGTTGTAAATATACTTGGTATAGAAAATATATTTCTAATACTTGGAAGTAATGTTAGTAAATAAAGTATAAAACATATAATTATAGCCCCTATTGCATACTTATTAGTAAAAACTCCAAGTTCAAATATAGTTTGATCATTAGACCTAGCAGTCAATGTTTGCATTATTCTAGATAGTATTAGTGTTGAAAATGCCATTGCTATACCAAGTTCTATTGATGTTTTACTACCTATATATTGAGCACTAATTACAACCATCCCAATTATTATCCCTCTAGTTATTACTAATCTTAAAGTTCCTCCTCCCAATATACTTTCATCATGAAATCTCGGTTTTTTACTCATTATATTACTTTCTGGTTTTTCAAATCCTAAAGCTATAGCTGGCAATGAATCATTAACTAAATTTATAAATAATAATTGTAATGCTGTAAATGGATTTGACCAACCTGCAAATACTGCAAATACTATTGCTATTATAGCTCCAAGATTTCCTGCAAACAAATAGGTAATTGATTTTTTTATATTACTATACACAGTTCTTCCCACTTCTACTGCATTTACTATACTTGTAAAATTATCATCCACTAAAACCATATCTGATGCATCTTTAGCTACATCTGTTCCACTTCCCATACCTATACCTATGTCTGCTTGCTTTAATGCAGGTGCATCATTTACTCCATCCCCCGTCATTGCCGTTATTTTATTTTTTTTCTGCCATGCTTTTACTATACGAATTTTATTTTCAGGAGATACTCTAGCATAAACACTTATATTACTTAACCTTTCATCTAATTCATTTTCTGTAAGCTTATCTAACTCTTTTCCTGTAAGTGCTATATCTTTACCTTCCATTATTCCAATATCTTTTGCTATTGCTGATGCTGTAGTTTTATGATCTCCTGTTATCATTATAGTTTTTATTCCTGCATCTTTAGCCTCTTTTATAGCATCTTTTACTTCTTCTCTTGGAGGATCTACCATTGCCATTATACCTGTTAAAACCATATCTACTTCATCTTCTAGGCAAGGTACAAAATCTATATCTGGTACATCTTTTATAGCAAACGCTAAAACTCTTAATGCCTTATTTGAAAATTCTTCATATTTATTTTTATATGAATTTAATATTTTATCATTAATTTCTTCTATACTTCCATTATTTAAAGCATATTTACATCTTGAAAAAACTATATCAGGAGCACCTTTTGTAAACATTATTGCATCTCCATAAATATCATTTACAGTAGACATAAGTTTTCTTTCTGAGTCAAATGGTATTTCACTTAATCTTATATACTCTTTTCTCAAATCTTCACAGTTTATTGTATTTTTATTTGAATAATTGATTAATGCTACCTCTGTTGGGTCTCCAATTTCATTTCCATCTTTACTTATACTAGAATCATTACAAAGAGTTGATATTAGGGTTAATACATTAGCTTGGTATGAATGCCTTACATATTCTTTTGTAAGAGTAGATTTTTTTGCTCCATACATATAATAGTCTACAACTGTCATTTTATTTTGTGTTAAAGTTCCTGTTTTATCTGTACATATAACACTTGTAGCTCCTAACGTTTCTACTGCTGGTAATTTTCTTACTATAGCTTGTTTTTTTGCCATATTATTAGTTCCAACAGCTAAAACTATTGTTACAATAGATGACAATGCTTCTGGTATCGCTGCTACTGCTACTGCTACTGAAAACATAAATGAATCTAAAACTATTTTACTCATATTACTATTTATTCCTAATAAATACCCTCTTATAACCTGTATCCCAAATATTAATAAGGCTAGTACCATAATTCCTATTCCAAGTTTCTTACTAAATTCATCTATTTTATGTTGTAAAGGTGTTTTTTTATTCTCTGTATTTTCTAATAAGCCAGCTATTCTTCCCATTTCAGTATTCATTCCTGTACTAGTTACTATAAATAAACCTCTTCCATAAACAACCATTGTACCACTAAATACCATATTTATTTGATCCGCTATGCTTGCATCATTTTCTATAGTATCATTATATTTTAATACAGGTTCAGACTCTCCAGTTAGTATTCCCTCAACTACTTTCAAGGTCTGTGATTCTATTACTCTACCATCAGCTGGTATATAATCTCCTGCTTCTAAAACTACTATATCTCCTATTACTAATTCTCTTGCTAGTATAAGAACTGTTTTTGAATCTCTTATAACTTTTGCATTAGGACTAGATAATTTTTTTAAACTATCTAGAGAACCCTCAGCTTTTTTTATTTGTATAACTTGTAAAATCGAATTTATTATTATAACCGAAAATATAATTAATGACTCTATCGCTTCTCCTAAAATTATTTGTACTATTGCTGCTATTAATAAAATAACTACTAATGGGTCTTTAAAATTTGTCAAAAACAATTTATAGGTAGATTCTTTCTTATTTTCTTTTAATTCATTATGTCCATTTTGATTTAATCTCTTTTCTGCTTCTTCTTTTGTCAAACCGTCTAAATTAGATTTTAATTTTTTAATAACTTCAGTAAAATCATTATTATAAAACATATTCCCCTCCTGATAATAAATTTTTATTAGCTCTTGTAACCAATAAATCACTCAATTTTATAAAATACTTCCAATTAAAAAAGACCCCAAAACAAGTGTAAATACTTATTTTGAAGGTCTTGCTTTCAAGGTTACCCCTTGTTAATCAGCCGAGTATTTTCTACTGTAATGACGACTAATTATACACTTTCGTGCAAGCTACTCCCCTTCGAGTAGTCTTTATTTAATTACTATATGTTTATGTTATGCTATTTATTATATTTTTGTTACTATGTTTGTAAAATTTAATTTTTACACAAAAAAAACTGGCATATACAAATGCCAGTTTAATTTATGTTAACCAAATATTTTAGTAGTTAAAGAACATCCTGTACAAGTAGCAGCTACCCCACCTAATGCAGTTTCTCTTAACTCCATAGGTAATTCTTTACCAACTTTATACATAGCCGCAACTGTTTCATCAAATGGTATTATGTTTAATATTCCTGCTAAACATAATTCAGCTGATATTAAAGCATTTGCAACACCTATTGCATTTCTTCCTTGACAAGGAGCTTCAACAAGTCCTGCTATTGGATCACATACAAGACCCATGACATTTTGTAAACAATGAGATGCTGAATGTATAGCTTGTTCAGCTGATCCACCCATCATTTCTACTACACCAGCAGATGCCATTGCTGCTGCTGCTCCAGTTTCGGCTTGACATCCACCTTCAGCTCCAGATACTGTAGCATTTCTAGTTATTACAACCCCAATTGCAGAAGCTGTAAATAATGCATCTATCATTTCATCATCACTAAATCCATATTCTTTACCTATAGTAACAACTGCTCCCGGAAGTATTCCACATGAACCTGCTGTTGGTGCTGCAACTATCAATCCCATAGAAGCATTAACTTCCATAGTACCCATAGCTGCAACCATAGCTTTATTCATTAACTCTCCACATACACTTCTTGATAAACCTCTGTATTTAGTTAATTTTTTAGCTTCTCCACCTATAAGTCCACCCATAGATTTTATATCTTCTTCTACAGCTTTATCTATAGCCGCTTTCATTATATTTAAACTAACTCTCATTTTTTCCCTTACTTCTTGAGTTGATAATCCTGAAAGTTCAGCTTCTCTCTCTAAACATATTTGATGTATTGGCATATTAAGCTCGTTACATTTTTCTAATAATTCTGCTCCACTTGTGAAGTTATATTTCATTTTTTTATTTCTCCTTACTCATTAGAATTTGTCTAAAACTACAACCTTAGATACTACTTCAAATTTCTTTAATTGATCAATTAAGTCTTTTTCTAATTTATCATCTGTTTCTATTGTTACAAATGTAAACTCAGACTTATCTGGTTTGTTTGTTGACATTGTTGATATATTTTTATTGTTATGAGCAAGTAATCCTGTTACAAAAGATACTGCACCAGGTATATCTTTTATTTCTAAAACTAAAGCTGCTCTTGCTCCATTAAAGTCTAATGATAATCCATCCATTTCTGTAAGTTTTATATTTCCTCCACCTATAGAAGCTCCATTTACTGTCACTATTGATTCATCTTCTAGTGTCATTTCTATTTTTACAGTGTTAGGATGCTCATCATCACCTAAATTTGCTTTTATAAACTCAAACTTAACTCCTGCTTGATCTGCTAATTCAAAAGAACTTTTTATTCTAGCATCATCTGGATCAAATCCTAAGATTCCTCCAACTAATGCTTTATCTGTACCATGACCTTTGTAAGTTTCTGCAAAAGATCCATGAAGGTAGAACTTTACTTCTTTTATAGATTTGCCTGCTATTTTAGAAGCAGACTTTCCAAGTCTTGCAGCTCCCGCAGTATGAGAACTAGATGGTCCTGTCATATTAGGCCCTACGATATCAAATACACTATAATCTTTAGCCATTGTATTACCTCTTTCTTTCCTTAAATGTCTTATTAATTTTAATTTACCATTAAACTTTAATTATCAAAATAATTCTTTAGTGTCTAATTAGTATCTATATACCAAGATTAATATAAAAAAATTATAATTTTATATTAATCTATATAAATAGTATCTATCCAAAGTTGCTATATAATTCATTGATTATTTCAAATAAATTTTCAAGTTATATATAATTAGGATTTTATAAAAAAATCCATTTTTTTACACATGATACTTTAATCGTAAAATGACCAGTTATGTACTGGCCATTTTATTGTTATAAAAAATAATTATATTACAGCAATTACTTCAATTTCAACTTTAACATCTTTTGGAAGTCTTGCCACTTCTACACAGGCTCTAGCTGGCTTATTTTCTCCAAAAAATTCTGCATAAACTTCATTTATTTGTCCGAATTCATTCATATCTTTTATAAATACCGTAGATTTTACTACATTTGAAAAGTCTACTCCTGCTTCAGCTAATATAGCTGCTACATTCTTTAAAGATTGTGCAGTTTGAGCCTTAACATCTCCTTCAACTATTTCCATAGTTTCTGGCACAAATGGGACTTGTCCAGATACGAATAACATATTTCCAGCCTTAACAGCTTGAGAGTACGGTCCTATAGCTTTAGGAGCGTTATCAGTATGTATTACTTCATGTTTCATTTTGTAGTTCCTCCCTATAAATGTATATTTTATATAAAGTACACGTTTTCATATACTATTATACTATTATCTACATATTATTGTATACATTTTTTTAAAAATGTATTGTAATTTTATAATTTTTTTTTATACTTTATTTTAATTTTATCTATACTTAATATTTTATTATATTGCTGTTATTTCAAATCCGCCCTTTGTAATAGCTTCTTTTATTGAACTTATATGTTCTTTATTGAAAGTTTCTAACGTTATTTCAGCTGATTGCTGTCCTAGTGCACCACCTACTGATAATCTAGATATATTTGCACTTAATATATTTCCATCATTTTCACTTATTATTTTAGTTAATTCAGCAAGTCCACCTGGCTTATCTTGAATTACTGTATTAAATGAATATCTTCTACCTTCTTTAGCCAAAGCAGTTCCTATTACTCTATATAATGTATTAACATCTACATTACCTCCAGAGATTATACAAACTACATTTTCACCTTCACTAGGTACATACTTTTTATTTAATAATGCTGCCGTAGTTACAGCTCCTGATCCTTCAGCTACAACCTTTTGGTTTTCCATTAAGAATAACATTCCTTGAGCTATTTCATTCTCTTCTACTACAACTACTTCATCAACTAATTCTTTTATTATTTCAAAAGTCATATCTCCTGGTGTTTTAACAGCTATACCATCTGCAATTGTTGTAGCTTTAAATGCTGAAGTAAGTTTTCCATTTTTCATTGATTCATGCATTGAAGGTATATTTGCAGTTTGAACTCCTATTATTTTAACATTTGGATTTAAAGCTTTTGCTGCAACAGCTACACCAGCTATTATTCCCCCTCCACCGATTGGACATAATATAGTGTCAACTTTTTCATTTAATTGTTCAAATATCTCAAGAGCCATAGTTCCTTGACCAGCTATAACATGTTTAT
This sequence comes from Romboutsia sp., assembly GCA_036646635.1. Classification (GTDB taxonomy): domain Bacteria; phylum Bacillota; class Clostridia; order Peptostreptococcales; family Peptostreptococcaceae; genus Faecalimicrobium. Next base: position 823 of record JAVXLU010000030.1, on the reverse strand, counting down.
CATTAAATGGATGTAAGAATGTAGCTCCACTTTCTTTTTGTAATTCAACAGCTTTTGCATAAGCATCATCATATACTAAACCATTTAATACAACTTCTGCTCCATATCCTTTAGTAGCAGTAACTTTTGCAAGAGGTGCAGTAGCTGGCATTACTATTGTTGCCTTTATTCCACTCATTTTAGCTCCTAATGCAACCCCTTGTGCGTGATTTCCTGCACTAGATGCTATAACACCGTTTTCCTTTTCTTTATCTGTTAAGTTTGCTATTTTATTACAAGCTCCTCTTACTTTGAAAGAACCTGTCTTTTGAAGATTTTCACATTTATAAAAAACATTTGCCCCCGTTATTTCACTAAGTTTAACACTTTCCAATATATCTGTTTTTTTAACTATATTTTTTATAGTTTCTTGAGCATCTTTTATATCTTGTAAAGTAACTTTAGTCATCGTCATATTTATCATAATAATTCTCCCTATAAAATTAATTTATATTTTTTTGAATTGTATTTTGTATTTCGTTTACATCTATTATTCTATATTCTTTTTTTACAAAAATCAACATGAAAACGCTATTTTTATTTTTATTTTAATTTTAATTTACTGAATATTTAAACAATTGAATAATTAAAATAAATTATTTTTTTTAGCTTTTATTTAATATTTTTTAATTATATATATAATTAAGACATTTACTTATATTTTTTAATTATATATATAATTCTTCTTTTTTAATTTTTTAAATTTTGTATCTTTTTTTAATTTTAATTTCAATTTTATTTTGTGTCTTTTTAAATTTTTAATAAATATTTATTTTTAAATATA
>JAVXLU010000029.1:0-20940 GCA_036646635.1 Romboutsia sp. | reverse complement strand
AGATAATACTCATAGTGAAATAACTAAACATGAACTTAATAAAGAACTAGATGACTTATTAAGTAATTTAAAGCCAAAAGATAAAGAAATATTTTTAAAATTATATGTACAAGAAAAAGAAATAGATATAGTAAGCGAAGAAATAAATTTAAAAAAAGATGTAATTTACAATAGAATAAGTAGAGGAAAAGCAAAATTAAGAGGTTTATTTCAAAAATAAAGGAGATTGCTATGAAAAAAAATATGTATGAAATGTTAAATGAATCTAATATAGATATAAATGAGTATAAAAAGCAAGAATTTACAGAGTTTGAAAAGAAAAAAATGAAAAAAAAATTTAATAAAAGTATACATAAAAGTAATATATATATAAAAAGTATTACAGCAGCATCAATAGCTATATTAAGTGTAGGAATACTTGGAATAAGTTTTAGTACACAGGCTAAAGAACAGTTAGGTGTTATAGCTTATGATATATCAAAGTCATTAGGGGTTACTAAAGATTTAGAAGAATATAAAACGGTAGTAAATGAATATATAAGTAAAAATGGTTTAAAGGTTAGATTAAATGAAGTAATTTTAAATGAAGATGAATTAATAGTATCTACAACAGCTACTAGTAATGAAAAATTAAAAGAACCAGGTAATATATCTTTATTTGGTACAATATATATAAATGGAAAACCGATGGAATTAGGTGCTTCTGGCAGTTCATCACAAATAGATGATTATACAGTAGAAACTGTTAAGGAGTATGATTTAGAAAAAACCAATCTCAAAGGTGATTTAGATGTTAAAATTAAGTTTGATAAAGGTCATATAGGAGAAAAAACTATAAAAGGACCTTGGGTATTTGAATTTAAGACTAATGGAGATGATTTGGCTATAAATACAAAGGAGATAAAACTAGATAATACTTTCACACTTGAAAATGGGCAAAATATTAAGCTAGAAAAATATACTAGTAATGATATAGGCCAAAAAATTTATTTTAGTAAAGATAAGAAAGTAACTGATTATAGTATGATTCTTGTAGGTACGGATGATTTAGGAAATAAAGTAGAATTTTATTCATCAACTGAAGATAAAAATAAAGGTATATTTAAAATAGAAACTATAAATGAACCGCTTAGTGAAAATGCACAAGAATTAAGATTAAATTTACAAGCGGTAAAATATCCAGAAAAAAGTGGTAAAATGAGTAATGATTATAAACAAGTGGGTAAAGAGTTTGTTATAGATTTAAACAATTAAAAACATTACTAAGTAATTGAAGTTAGATGTTAGTATAGATTATATGAAAATAGAATAAATTATTTATTAAAGTAGATATAAAATATATAAAAAAGAAATAGAAATAGAAATAAAAATCAAACTTAAAAAATTAGGTTTGATTTTTTTTATTTTAAATTTTATTAATAAATAATATATTGAAATTAAAATGTAATCATTGTAGTACTATTATAGAAAATGATTTTTCGTTTTCAAAATTTGAAAAGCTATCTAAAGAGCATTTGAATTTTGTAGAAGTATTTTTAGTTTGTAGAGGAAATATAATAGACGTTGAAAAGGAATTAGGAGTATCTTATCCAACAGTACGAAGTAAATTAGATGAAGTTAATTGTGCTTTGGGACTAACACCTAAAAAAGAAAATACGATGGATAAGAAAAAAATAATGGATATGCTAGAAAAAGGAGAAATATCTTCAGTTGTAATAACTATTTTAAAATTTATCAAAGCTAAACCAATAACTGCTAATGTATTAATAAATAATGATTTCAATAATATATTTAAAAATGAAGATAAAAAAAATATTATTAAAGGATTAAAATATCTAAGAAAATATCATAAGGGTTTAGTATTAATAGATGTTCAAGCACATAATGGTGATAAAGTAAAAATACGGATTTGATAAAAGATGTATAATGGTGTAGTTATGAAACATTATGTAAAATAGTGTGGATAGGATTAATAAAAAATGGTAATATAAAATTATAATTAATTTAAACAAAAGATGGGGGTATATATATGTACAGTTTTAAAAATGATTATAGTGAGGGAGCACATCCACAGATACTTGAAACATTATTAAGAACTAATTTAGAACAAGCTGAAGGTTATGGAAAAGATATATACTGTGAAGAAGCTGAAAAACTAATACAAAATAAATTAAATAATAATAATGTAGATGTTCACTTTATATCAGGAGGAACGCAAACTAATTTAATAGCAATATCTTCATTCTTAAGACCTTATGAAGGCGCAATATCAGCTAATACTGGTCACATATTTGTAAATGAAGCAGGGTCAATAGAAGCAACAGGGCATAAAGTTATATCTGTTGATGTTGAAGATGGAAAATTAAGAAAAGAAGATATAATACATGTATTGAGCAAATTTCCTAATGAACATGTTGTAAAACCAAAACTTGTGTATATATCTAATTCTACTGAAATAGGAACTATATATACAAAAGAAGAATTACAAGGTTTAAGTAAAGCTTGTAAAGATAATAACTTATTATTATTTATGGATGGAGCAAGACTAGGTTCAGCATTAAGTTGTAAAGAAAATGATTTAACATTAGAAGATATAGGCAAGTTAACAGATGCATTTTATATAGGTGGTACTAAGAATGGGGCACTTTTAGGAGAGGCTTTAGTAATATGTAATGAAGCCTTACAAGAAGATTTTAGATATAACTTAAAGCAAAGAGGTGCTATGCTTGCAAAGGGAAGGCTTATAGGAATACAGTTTTTAGAATTATTTAAAGAGAACTTATTCTTTGAAATAGGAAAACATGAAAATGATATGGCGGATATTTTAAGGGATGGAATAAGTGAATTAGGATATAAGTACTTTGTAAACTCTCCATCTAATCAAATATTCCCTATATTTAATAATGAAGTTATTAAAAAATTAGAAGAAAGCTATGCTTTTAATGTATGGGAAAAAGTTGATGAAAATAATACAGCTATAAGACTTGTTACATCTTTTGCAACTAAAGAAGAAGCTGCATTAGAATTTATTAATGATTTAAAGAAAATAACTAATAAATAATTATTTGAAAAATAAACTCTAATACTTAGGGTTTATTTTTTTTGATAATTAATCATATTGATGATAGGTTTATAAGTAATATATAATTATGGATATTTTTATTGGATAATTATAGAAATAAAGCTATAATTAATACTAAATTAATAACTTTAAGTTATAAAGATTGGAGGGCAAATTATGATTTCAAAACAAATAGCTTCACAAGTATTAGAAAAGTGTTTAGTAACAGGTGGAGATTTTGCAGAAATATTTGAAGAAGATAGTATAACTAATTCAATAGGATTAATAGATAATAAAATAGAAAATGTACTTGGTGGTAGAAATTATGGTATAGGTATAAGAATATTTAAAGGATTTAAAAGTGTCTATGCCTATACTAATGATAATACTTTAAATGGTATGCTTGATACTGCATATAAAGCAGCATTAGCACTTGGTAATTTACATGAAGAAAAAATGATAATATTAAATAATACTAAATTTATAACGGATATAAATCCTATAAAATTATATCCAGAGAATGTAAGTTATGAAAAAAAAATAGGTGTAATGAAAACTGCATATAAAAGTGCGAAAGAATATAGCAATGATATATCACAAGTAAGCGTAAGTTATATAGATAAAGATCAAAATGTATTAATAGCTAATACTGAAGGTATTTATATTCAAGATAGAAGAATAAGAACTAGACTTGGGATTAGTTCAGTTGCATCAAAGGGGAATGAAAATCAAACTGGATTTGAAGGTCCTGGAGGATGCAAGGGATTTGAGATATTTGAAGACATAGACCCAGAGTATTATGGAAAAGAAGCATCACGAGTTGCACATACTATGCTAAATGCTAAAAACTGTCCTGCTGGAAATATGATGGTAGCAATAGATAATGGATTTGGTGGAGTAATATTTCATGAAGCTTGTGGTCATTCTCTTGAAGCCACAGCAGTTGCTAAAGGAAATTCAGTATTTGCAGATAAACTAGATAAACAAATTGCATCAACTAAAGTAACTGCAATAGATGATGGTACATTAGAAAATCATTGGGGTTCAGCAAATATTGATGATGAAGGAACACAAACTAAAAGAAATGTATTAATAGAAAATGGTATATTAAAATCATATATGATAGATAAATTAAATGGTAGGAGAATGGGAATGGAGTCAACAGGTAGTTCTCGTAGACAAAGTTATAAATTTGCGCCAACTTCAAGAATGACAAATACATATATTGCACCAGGGGATGATAAACCAGAAGATATTATAAAATCAATAAGTGATGGACTTTATGCAAAAAAAATGGGTGGAGGTTCAGTAAATCCTGTGACGGGAGAATTTAACTTTGCAGTAGCAGAAGGTTATTTAGTGAAAAATGGTGAGATAGTAGAAGCTGTAAGAGGTGCTAGTTTAATAGGTAAGGGTAGCGAAGTACTTATGAATATAGATATGGTTGCTGACAACATAAAGCAAGCCCAAGGTATGTGTGGTTCATCATCAGGAAGTATACCAACAAATGTAGGCCAACCTATGATAAGAGTTAAAGAAATTACTGTTGGTGGAAGATTGGAGGAATAATTATGGAATTTAAAATATTTAAGAACTTATTATTTCAAAAGGCCATAGAATCTGGATTTAATGAATGTGAAATTTATTATAGTGATGGTGAAAGTTTAAGCATAAGTGTATATGAAGGTGAAGTAGAAAAATATAATTTATCAAAATCATTTGGATTATCATTTAGAGGAAAAATAAATGATAAAATGGGATATTCATATACTGAAATATTAGACGATAAAGCAATAGGGGTTTTAATAACAAATGCAAAAAATAGTGCTAATTTAATAGAAAATGATGACGAAGAGTTTATATATGAAGGTGATAGTGAATATAAAGAAGTTAAAACTTACTCAAAAGGTCTTGAAAATATAAATCCAGCAGGAATGATAGAATTAGTACTTGATTTAGAGAAGGAAACTAAAAAATATTCAGATAAAGTTATAAATTTAAATGGTTGTAAAATATCATATAATTCATCTAATTATGGGATATATAATACAAAAGGATTAGAACTTATAAATAAAGGAAACATACTTACCTCATATGTAGTACCAATAGTTGAAGATAATAATAAAAAAAATGATGGTGTAGGATATGTAGTAGCTAATTCATTAGATGATGTAAATCCTAAATTAATAGCAAAACAAGGTGTTGAAGAAGCCTTATCTAAGTTAAATGCTAAAAGCATAGAATCTAAAAATTATAAAATAATAATATATAGTGAGGCTATGGTTTCTTTATTAGAAACTTTTTCAGATATATTTAGTGCAGATACAGCACAAAAAGGTTTATCTTTGTTAAAAGATAAAGAAGGTGAAATAATAGCTTCATCTGTTGTAACTATAATTGATGACCCACTTTTAGATGATGGATTAGCATCTACTCCTTTTGATGATGAGGGTGTAGCAACTTTTACAAAAGAAATAGTGAAAAATGGTAAATTAAATACGCTACTTCATAATTTAAAAACGGCGCATAAAGCAGGTGTAAAAACTACTGGTAATGGATTTAAGTCTTCGTATGCATCATCTGTTTCAGTTTCTGAAAGTAATTTATATCTACAAAAGGGAAATAAATCATTACAAGAACTTATGAATGATATAAATGAAGGTGTTATGATAACTGATTTAGCGGGACTTCATTCTGGAGCTAATTCTGTAAGTGGGGATTTTTCACTAGCAGCTAACGGATTTTATATTAAAGATTGTAAAAAATCATTTCCTGTTGAGCAAATAACAGTAGCAGGAAATTACTTTGATTTACTTAAAAATATAAAAGAAGTAGGAAGTGACTTAACATTCCCCATGAGTAGCATTGGTTCACCATCTGTAATAGTTGAGGGATTATCAATAGCTGGTAAATAAAAAATATCAATAATTAATTTTAGATATAATTTACAAATAATATTTTTAGTGATACTATATAAGTATTAAAATAATAGGTGATGGAGTTCGCCATTAAATGCGAAAGCTAATGACTCCTACTCTCGATACGAGGGTAGGAGTCTATTTTTTTGCTAAAAGATAAGGGAGGAAAATTATGGTTTTAATTGTAAGTTTATTATTAATAGGTATTTTATCAAATTGTTGTGGAAAGTTAGTAGAAAAAATTAAGCTACCATCATTAATAGGCATGATGATTGTAGGAATGATTATAGGTCCATCATTTTTAAATATAATACCAAAAGAAACTTTAAATATAGCACCGACTATAAAAGATATAGCTTTAGTAACAGTTTTATTTATAGGAGGTCTTGGAATTAATGTAAATCAAATAAGACAAATAGGTAGGCCAGCAGTACTATTAAGTATAGTACCTGCAACTTTAGAAGGATTCACAATAGCATTTTTAACAATGATATTTTTAGATTTTACATTTATTCAAGGAGCTATTTTAGGGTTTATAATAGCAGCAGTAAGTCCAGCAGTACTTATACCTTCTATGGTATCTTTGATAAATAGAAAAGTAGGTCAAGAGAAAGCAATACCTCAAATGCTATTAGTTGGAGCAAGTTGTGATGATACCATTGCAATAACATTATTTACAACATTTTTAGGAATGTATATGCAAAGTATGAATGGAGAAAGTATATCTATAGGTGTTCAACTTATATTAATACCTATAACAATAGTAGTGAGTTTAATAAGTGGATATATAAGCTTTAAGCTAAGTAAGAAAATTATTGGAAATATTAAAAATAATTATTTAAAGGCTATAATAGTATTTTCAATATGTTTAGTAATGAGATTTATAGAAAAAAATCTAGATATAGAAATATTTAATTCACTACTAGCAGTTATGGTTTATGGGTTCTTTATTAGGAATTATATAAAAGATAGTCAAAAGGCTATATTAGAAAATATGAATAGTATATGGAAATATGGAAAGATATATTTATTTACATTTGTAGGGATGGCAATAAATCCAAACTTAGTAGGAAAGTACTTTATTATAGGTATAATAATACTTATTATTTCTCTTACTATTCGTTCAATTGGAGTATTAATTGCTCTTATAGGAACAGATTTAACTAAAAAAGAAAAGTTATTTTGTATTATAGCATATATTCCAAAAGCAACGGTGCAATCTGCAAAAGCTGCGATACCACTACAAATGGGTGTAGCAGGTGGAGAAATAATGCAAGCTATTGCGATTCTTAGCGTATTAATTACAGCTCCACTTGGAGCAATTGGAATAAATTTAACTAGTGATAAACTACTATCTACTATTGATAAAAATGAATAGATAAAAATTAATCTATAAAAACTATTATAGACATTAGAGTAACTCCATAGTCTATAATAGTTTTTATAGATTTTTATAAGGAGATGATAAAATGAAGCTTTCAATAGGACAAGTTAGTAAGTTATTTGAAATAAGTTCAGATACCTTAAGGCATTATGATAAGATAGGAATTTTAAAACCCGAAATAAATAAAAATAATGGATATAGATGTTATTCTTTACAACATTTAGATAAATTAAGCTTAATATTAGGAACTAAATATTTAGGAATATCACTTTCTGATATAAAAGAAACCATAGAAAGTGAAGATATAAAAGAGTATAAGAATTTAATCATTAGACAAGATGAATTAATAAAAGAAAAAATAGAAAAACTTAAGAATTTACAAAAGACTTTAGATTCAGCTAATGAAGTTTTAGAAACAATAATAAATTTTGAAAATCAATATGATTTTACTAAACTTAAAGATTATAAAATGGATTATAAATTTTATGGAATTGATATTAAAAATTTACTTGAAGGTGAATTTTATAAAATATATTTAAGTAATTTAGAAAAAGAATTACAAGTATTAGATGAAGAAGAATATTTTTATACATATAAGATTTTAGAAGATAAAGAAGTAAAAGAAAATGAAAATGTAGTGTTTATAAGAGAGAACGAAAAAAACAGGTATATAATACAAAAGTATATTGGTAATGATAATTTACCTATAATAAGAAAGAATATAAGTGGAAATATGGTATCTACAAAATTTTATGGTACACAAAGTGAGATAGATAATCATTTAATTCTGTTAAATAAGTATTTTAATTTAAAAGGAAAGAATGAATTTTTTATAATGTATGAGTTTTATTTACCAAAAAAAGAATCAAAAGAAGAATATTTTGTAGAGATAGTTTTTAAAATTTAAAAATACTATTGACCTTAGAGTAGGTACAAACTTTACAATGTAAATAATCATAAGAATGTAAGGAGGAGTATATTTTGAATTTATTTAAAAATAAAATATTTTTAATAATTTTAGCAACTGATATAATACAGCAAATGGCTATATGGATTAGAAATATAGCTATAATGTTTTTTATTATGGATGCAACTAAGGGTAATCCATTAGCAATATCGTCATTAAATTTTATTGAATATTTACCAATGTTTTTACTAACTTTTATAGGTGGTGTAATAGCAGATAGATATAACCCTAAAAAGTTAATGATTTTAGGAGATTCATTGAGCTTTATTTCTTTTGTAATATTAGGATTTTTTATAAAGGATGGATATATAGGATTAATATTTGTAGCTACACTAGTATCAGCAATAGTTACTCAATTTTCATATCCAGCATCACAAAAATATTTTAAAGAATACGTAGAAGAAGATTATATTGAAAGTGCAGTAGGCATATCTCAACTTTTAGGTTCGTTGTTCTTTGTAGTAGGACCATTTATAGGTTCATACTTTTATTTTAACTTTGGAATAGATAATACATTAATAATAATATCAGGTTTATTTTTATTATCAATACTTTTAATATTTACATTACCAAATAAAAAGTTTAATCAAATTGAAAGTGAAGGTTTTTTCGATGATATAAAGCTTACATTTAGGTATTTAAATGAAAAGAAAGTTTTAATGGTATTTACTAAGATGTTTTTTGTAGTATCTTTTGCAATGGGAATTGCTAATAACTTAGATATATTTTTAGTAACTCAAAGGCTAGGACTTGATGAGAAATACTATCAAATTTTTTCTGGGATTGCAGGGATAGGGGTTATTATAGGTGGGGGTATATATATACTAATATCAAAGTATATAACTGATATGAGGATACTATATGTTCTTATGGGAATATTTACGTTCACAGTATTTTTTGAAGGATACTCAACTAATTCAACTTTAACTATGGGACTTCAATTTGTAGATAATATTATAGGTGGGTTATTAAGTGGATATGTAATGGCACTTATAACTAAGATAACTGACCAAGAATATCTAGGAAAGATAAATGGATTAACTTCAACTTTAATGTATTTAGGTATAATGATTGGAACTATAGTTTCTGGAATAGTTATGAAGTATTCATCAATTGTAGTGGCATTTTCGTTGGCAAGTACAGCATTTTTAATAAGTAGTTTTATCTTATACAAAGCAAGTAAAAAAGGATTATTAAATGAAATAAAATAATTATCTAAAGAATATACCAATGAACTCTAGAAATTAGAGTTCATTTTTTATATATAATTTATTTAGTATTATAGATATATTTTTTGTCATATTTGAATATGATTAAGTAATTAAATAAATAAAGGGGGGGAAGTTTTATGAAGAAAAAATTGCCTAAGGGAGCCTATGGAGGAGTATCAGGAAAAGATTACGTACCTTATATAACAGATAAATCTAAAAAAGGTGGTAATATAACAATATTAATTATAGGTCTTATCTTAGCCGCAGTATTTGCAGCTTCAACAGCTTATTCTGGAATGAAAGCAGGCCTTACAGTTGCAGCAGGAATTCCTGGTGCTATAATAGGTTCAGCATTTGTAAGTGCTTTTGCTCGTCAAAAGGGTATTCTTGGTAAAAACTTAATTCAAGGTATGTCAAGTGGTGGAGAATCAGTTGCCAGTGGTATTATATTTGTATTACCGGCTGTTATTCTAATTGGTAGTCAAATTTCTTTCTTAGAAGGTATAGCAGTTGGAATTGGTGGGGTTTTATTTGGAATTGGATGTGCATCACTTGTTCATAATTATTTGATTGTTGAAGAACATGGTAAACTTATGTATCCAGAATCTATGGCTATTTCTGAGACACTTGTTGCATCAGATACTGGTGGAGATGCTATAAAATTTATGGGAATAGGATTTGGAATTGGTGGAGCTATTACATTATTAACAAATTCATTCTTTAATGTAGCAAACAATGTAATTAGTTTTGTAGGAAGTAAGTTTTATAAGTGGAAATTTGAAGTTGAAGTTAATCCTCTTCTTTTAGGAATTGGATTTATAGTAGGCCTTGAAGTATCTTTAACAATGTTTGCAGGTTCTATATTATCAAGTTTTGGTATAACACCTCTGATAGGTTATTTTACTGACCTTGCTGGTGAAGGAGCTAAGGTTTGGAATGACCCTTCTATGGCTATGAACCAAATGGAGGTAGGTGCAATTGCTGGTAACTATGTAAAATATATAGGTGCAGGTATGATGCTTTGTGGTGGGATTATAGGTGCAGTTAAACTTATACCAACTATTATAGCTTCAGTTAAAGAAACTATTAAAGCAAAATCATCTGGTGGAAATAGTGGATCATCTATTGAAATGGTTATTTTACTAGGTGGTATGGTAATTGGATTTGCTGCTGCATTTTTAATTTCAGGTAATTTTACGATGGCAATAGTTGGAGCTGTTATATCTCTTTTATTATCTTTATTATTTGTTATAGTTGCTGGACGTTTAACAGGTACTATAGGAACATCAAATCTTCCTGTATCTGGTATGACAATTGCATCTTTAGTTATAGTAACATTAATATTTGTTTCAATGGGATGGACTAGTGAAGTAGATAATAGATCACTTCTTTTATTTGGTACATTTATAGTTGTTGCAATTGCGATGGCTGGTGGATACAGTCAATCTCAAAAGGTAACTTATATTATAGGTGGTAATAAAAATGAAATGCAGCGTTACTTTACACTTTCTGGTATAGTAGGTGTAATAGTAGTTGTAGGTACAATATTATTACTTGCTGAACAACTTAAAGTTACTGGTGAGGGTGCTCAATTTGCATTACCACAAGCTAACTTAATGTCAACATTAACTTCTGGAATTATGTCAGGTAAATTACCTTGGGTTATGATTATTGTTGGTATATTTATGGCAGTTGTTTTATATTTCTTAGGATTACCAATTATGACAGTAGCTATAGGATTCTATTTACCAATTGCAACAACTTCTATAATTTTAGTTGGAGCATTAATCCGTGTACTTATTGAGAGAACTGCTAAATCAGATAAAGAAAAAGATGCCAAAGTTTCAAATGGTATAAGTTTATCTTCAGGCCTTGTTGCTGGTGGTTCTATAATAGGTTTAATAGGTATAATATTACAAGTAACAGAAATTATAAATGTAGGTTCACCTAGTGGATTTGCAGCAGGAAATGGAATGGCAATAGGTTTATTAGTAGTTTTATCTGTACTTGCAACATTACCTATTATTTTGTCTAAGGTAAAGCAAAATGGATAATAAAGAAGTTTTAGATATAGTATTTAAGGTTTCTGATGCTGTTGAGTATGAAGTAAATAAAGAAGGAATTGTAACTGTACTTGAAAAACAAGATCATAAAGTTCAGAGATTTTTTAGAAAGTTAAAGTTTAAAATTCCCATGTATAAAAAAACTACACTAGACAACTATGCTAGTTCTGTATTTTTACAAATTGACGGTAAAAAAACTATTGAAGAAATTGGTAGCTATTTAGATAATAAGTATGGAATTGAATCACACCCTCTTTATGAGAGATTACTACTATTTTTAAATCATGTTGAAATAAATTGCAATTACATTGAAAGATTAGAAAAATAATAAATTAAATGTACAAAAATAACTCTTTTAAATTATAATAAAAAGAGTTATTTTTGTATTAGTTTATATTAAATTATATTTTTTAATTCATCTAAAGAATTAGATATTAATATTTCTTTCATCCTATTTCTATCCTGTAAGAAGTTATTACAGACTATATCAGAAATAGATGGGTCTCCATAAACATTCCAATGTCTAACCTTACAGAATTTATAACTACCATATCCCATAAATCCAACTACATCTTTAAGTGGATAACCTAAGAATATTCCTATTTCATGAGGGAACTCTATTGAATGAAGTTTATTTATTAAAATATCTATGTAATTATCTATATTACAATTTGGTGGATATCCTATAAACTTTAAAAAGTTTATGCATTTTTTATTATCTAAAACTTTAGATAAAGAATGTTTATTAATAAACAGTAACCTAGTACCTCCATCATGAGTTTTTATAATTTTATAATTTATTTTACAACAGCTACTAAAAAAAAATTCTATATCAGTAAGTTTATTAATTCTCATATTATCCTTTAAAGGAATATTTAATATTTCACATGGCTTAGATCCTAGTATTACAGGTCCTAGTACTTCTATTACCCATTTTATATAATGTGAATTTGTATTATTTTTACAACAACCTTTTGTACAATTATTAATCATTTTAATCTCCTTTTACAATTGATATGTATTGTCAATTAAATAATAACATAAATGAAAATGATTATCAATACAATGATAAAAAAATAATATTTTATACGAAATAAAGGTATTACTCTACGTAGCACTATATTTTATTATGATAAATTATAAAATATATTTACAATATAAATAATATATTTAAAAAGACTTTAAAAAGAATAGAATACTTATAAAAACACCAAATAAATAAATATAGACGTACTAAAGTAAAATATAGTATATTTAAAGTGCGTAGATAAATTTATGATAATCTCAAAGGGGGAATTTTAATATGAATGAAAAAATAAAACAACAAGTAAATTCTTTAAAAGGTGATATAATATCATCTATCCAGGGGTGTGTGAAGATTCCAAGTGTAATAGATGAGGCTACAGATACTTGTCCATTTGGGGAAAATATTGACAAAGCACTAAGATACACTTTAGATTTATGTGAATCTCTTGGATTTAAAACTGTCTATAAAGATGGATATTATGGGTATGCAGAAATAGGTCAAGGCGAAGAATTAATAGGTATACTTGGCCACTTAGATGTAGTACCAGTTGGAGAACTTGAAAGTTGGGAATTCCCTCCATATGATGGTGTTATAGATGGAGATAAGTTATGCGGTAGGGGAACTCAAGATGATAAAGGACCAACTATTGCAGCTATATATGCAGTTAAAGCATTAATAGATTTAGGTATAGAGTTTAATAAAAGAGTTAGATTTATATTCGGTACTGATGAGGAAAACCTTTGGAGATGTATAAATAAATACTCAGAAAATAAGGAAGAGATACCAAACTATGGATTTACTCCGGACTCTAAGTTCCCTATGATAAATGCTGAAAAAGGATTATTACAGGTTCTATTAAATGGAAAAGGTAGTGAAGATTTAGAATTATCTCTTGGACAAGCGTTTAACTCTGTGCCAGATAAGTCTATATATTCTGGGAAATATGAAGATGAATTAGTAAAAGAATTAGATAAGTTAAACTTTGAATATAATATAGATGGTAATAAGATTTGTGTTATAGGTAAGGGTGTTCACTCTGCTGTAAGTGATACTGGTATAAATGCCATATCAAGATTATCTATTGCACTTGATAATATAGGTTTAGAAAATAATGCTATTAAGTTTATAGCACAAGTTATAGGTGAAGATGCTAATGCTAATAATATAATAGCAAACTGTATGGATGAAGTTTCAGGGAAATTAACTTTTAATATAGGAAAATTAAATATAGATAAAGATAAATCTACTATAAGTGTGGATGTTAGAATACCTGTTACATATGAAAAAGAAGAGTTTACTTCTAAATTAGAAGAAAAGGCTAAAGAATATAATTTAAGTTATGAAGAGTATGATTATTTAGGATCAATATATGTTCCAGAAGATAATTTCTTAGTTAAAACATTAAAAAAGGTATTTGAAGAAGAAACGGGACTTGATGGAACACCACTTTCTTCAGGAGGGGCTACTTATGCAAGAGCATTAGATAATTGTGTTGCATTTGGGTCGGTTTTCCCGGGAAAACCAAAGACTGAGCATCAAGCGAATGAATATATAAGTATAAGTGACTTAATGAATGCTACTGAGATATATTCATTAGCTGTATATGAATTATTAAAGGGGTAAGTACAAAAGAATATATAATAATGTATAGGGATTATAATTTATAATCCCTATTTTTTAGGGAAAACATTTCCAGGGAAATTAAACCTATAATTAGGGGGTGTTCATGAAAAATTTATTCGATAAAACTAATATATTAAATATAAATTTTAAAAATAGACTTGTTAAGTAGGTGACATGGGAGCATATGAAGGCTAAAATACTGGTTTTAATACGGGAGATAGAACAATATTAGGAGCATTAAGTGTGGCCCATATAAGTTAGAATTTTTACACCTTCATTAGGTATTAGAGTTATATTTTCAGCAATCGATGTATTTTTATATCAGGGAGTTATAACTATAGGAACATCTTTTTTGTCGAATATACTAAGTAATTCTGTCATAACTTAGATAACTGTTATTGGTAGTTTATTGATAATAGGATTGTCTAAATATGCTAAAAGTAGCTAATATAAAGGTGGCTAATTTGTTACCTGATATAATTATTCCTATATTGTTTGGATTATTTGGATTAATATAGAAAAAACCGTTAGACAAATTTCTTATTTAGGAGGAATATACCTTTAAAAATCAAATTAGTACATATAATGAAAGTTAAGTTGAACGTACTAATTATTCTAAGATAAAAAGTAGGGGGTAAAATCTAATGAGTAAATTTGATATAAATGGGGCTGTTATAGAATTTGATGAAAAAATGGATAACTACAATGAAATAAGAAGATTATTCAAATTATATGCACAAGAATCATCAAACAGGTTTGAAGAAAACTGTTTAAATAATATTAAAAATATTAAAGGATTGTCAGAAAAAGGTTTTGATTGTGGTGTAGAAATAATTGAAGAAGTATTAAAAAAAGGTGTAGAGACAATAGTTAGTTTTGATATTATAACAATAGACTTAAATACTTTCAAAGAAGTTTATTGTAGAAAATATTTAGATTATGAAAGACTATTCAATAATCTAAATAAAGAAAGTTTAATTGCTAATAAAAATAAAAAAAATACTTATAAATTTTATGGTGTGAAGCCCTTAATAAAAAAATTAAGTGAGTATATTTATAATGATTGCTTTAATATTCACTTTGCTATTGTTGATGCATTAGTAGAAAATGATGTAGATAAGGTTGGCTCTCATATAGATGAAGATAGCATAAAAAAAGCGAGTGCATTATTTAATAACTATAAGGATGGATTTATAACTAAGCCTGATGAATGTAGGGTAGTTGAACAAGTTATAATTTTAAATCCATACAGAGAAGATATATATGAATTTTTTATAAAAGAAGATGGAGATTTTAATAGAGAAATAGAAAGGTTAGCTAACTTTTTAGGTTATAATGTTAGTGGATATAAAGATATGTTAATGAATTTATATATTCAAGAATTAATAAATGCTGGAATTTCTGATTTAGAGTTTGAAAAAGAAAAGGTAAAAAAATATGGAAAGTATATTGGGTGTGGTGAAGATGCTATTTATATAGCAAGACTTGATGCTATATGCACTTTTGAACATGCTTAAAATTAAAAAAATTCGAATAAAAAAGCTTCTACAATATAAAATGTAGAGGCTTTTTTTAATATTAATCAAAATAGTTTAAAGTATCATCTTCATGGAACGTATATTCAAAATTATTCTCATCATCTAATATAATATCGTCATAGCCCTCACAGTAATCAGTGTCATCATAAGGCAGAATATCATCATTTAAAAAGCTATCATTAAAGTTTAATAGTTTTAAAATTTTGTTGTTACTTTTTTTACCAAATGATTTAGAATATATACTCATTATAAACACCTCTAATATATAATAAAAATATTTATCGCCAATAACTATTATATGCTAATCTTTATTTTATTATACAAAATCAGTAAAATTTATTTAAAAAAATCATTTATTATATATATGCATTAAATTGTAAGCAATATTTTATAATTTAATGCATATATATAATAAATTAAAGGAATAGGTGATGAATGTATGGATGAGCTAAAAGGTGAAAATTGTATATGTTCAATAGATGGAAAATTAAATAAAGACTCAATAGGATGGAGTCGAAATGTATTTAAAAATTGTGATTTGAATACAGGTTTTTTTAGAAATAAAGTATGGAATAAATATATATGGATGAATGAGAAATTTATATGTATATTTTCTATGGTAAAGCTAGATTATGTAGGTGTAATATATATTGATTTTTATGACATTAGAAGAAATAATGAAATACATAAATCGATTAATATACCACTTTGTAATGGAATGATTATACATAATAATGTAGGGTCATATGCACATTTTCAAAATAAGCAAATGTATTCAAATGTTATAATGGTTAATAATAAGTTAAATATTATATTGAAATGGGATGAAATAGATATAGATGCAAGTATAGATATAGAAGATGAATCTTTAAACCTTCTTGTACCATGGAGTGATAATTTGTTTCATTATACATCTAAACAATTTCCGCTAAAGTCTAGTGGATATGTTCAAATAGGAGAAGAGCAATGTTATATTGATGAAGCTATGGTTTTTATTAATTATGGAAGAGGTATTTGGGAAAGAGAAAAAGCTTGGTATTGGATAACTTGTGGATTTAAAAAGGATGATGTAAAAATAGGTTTAAATTTAGGTGATATATGGACGGATAATACAGGTTTAAATGAAAATTGTATCAAAATTGATAATACTATATTTAAAATAAATTCTGATGTGAAATTTATTAAAATAGATGAAGATAGATGGACTATAAAATCTGTAGATAATAATGAAGTTAATTTAATTTTTAATGTAATTAATATAAGTGAAAAGGTAAATCATAGGTTTATTATAAAATCTAATATGAAACAAATAATAGGACGCTTAAGTGGTACTGTAAATATAAATGAAAATGATATTAAGTTTGAAGAGGTTATATGTTGGTTTGAAGACCACTATGTAAAATGGTAAAATGCGAATAAAATAGGATTAATTTAATCCTATTTTATGTTAAAAATAAATTTACTTTATAATATTTAATTCTTTTGTATGATTATTTAGTATTTCATATCCATTTTCTGTAACTAATACTAAATCTTCTATTCTAACTCCAAATTCATTTGGTAAATAAATACCTGGTTCTACAGAAAATATCATTCCAGATTTTAAAGTATTGGTATTTATTGCTGAAACATCACCCATATCATGAGTTTCAAGTCCAATAGAGTGCCCAGTTCTATGAGTAAAGTATTTGCCATAGCCTTTTTCAGTTATATAATCTCTAGCAGCTTTATCTATATCGCAAAATCTTACCCCTGGTTTTACTATTGATATGGCTCTTTTATTAGCTTGAAGTACTATTTCAAATACTTCCTTAGCTTTTTGAGGTGCTTCTTTATAAAATACAGTTCTTGTCATATCAGAACAATATCTATCTTTAATACAACCTATATCTAAGATTATAGCATCTCCTGATTTTAATTTATTGCTACCACATTCAGCATGAGGGTCAGCACCATTAGCACCATATGCAATTATAGGAGGGAAAGAAAATCCATCAGCTCCAAGGTCTTTGTATATTTTATCTAATTCAGATACCATATCTTCTTCCGTTAAATCTTTTAAAAGAGTTTGCTGTAGTTTATCCAT
Source organism: Romboutsia sp. (assembly GCA_036646635.1). Lineage (GTDB taxonomy): Bacteria > Bacillota > Clostridia > Peptostreptococcales > Peptostreptococcaceae > Faecalimicrobium. Next base: position 3,062 of record JAVXLU010000029.1, on the reverse strand, counting down.
TGCCATATCATTTATTTGAGAAGCTTGTCTCATTAGATTTTTCTCTTCATCATCTTTTTGCATTCTTAAAGTATCTATTATATAAGATGAATTTATGAAATTTGTATTTTTACAAGAATCCATAAGAGCTAGTAAAAATCTTGCTGGCCACGTTTTATCTATACCCATTATATCTTCTTTATTTATATAACTAGCTAATAAATCTATAGGATTTTGGGTATCATTAAACCAAACTTTTTCTACACCAAAATCTTCGTAAACTGGGAATAATTCATTTATAAATAGCTTATGATTGTTAGTTGTATTAATATATAGAGCTAAAAATCTTTTACCTGGATGAATCATTTTTCCAGTTAAATAAAATATTGATGTTGGATCAGTTACTAATAATTGTGTTAGATTATCGTTTTTCATCATTGATATAACGTTTTCTAATCTGTTTAACTTCATATAAGCACTCCTTTTTATTTATAGATTTAATATTTATATTATATCATACAGAGAAAAACATATCAAAATATATAGATAATTTTAAATATATAAAATAGATATAAATTCAAAATTAATTTCATGAAAATATACCAATTTGGAAGAAAATATGCTAATATTATAGAGTAATAAAAAATAAAAAAGAAAAGTCTTACAGAAGATTTTAGGAGAATTTAATATGAATAATGGAATAGTAAAATGGTTTAATAATGAAAAAGGATTTGGATTTATAACTGTAGATGGTGGAAGTGATGTATTCGCACATTTCTCAGCTATACAAACTGATGGATTCAAGTCATTAGAAGAAGGACAAAGAGTAAGTTTTGATATAGTTGATGGAGCTAGAGGACCTCAAGCTGCAAACATAACTGTATTATAATATATAAACTGTACTTAAAAAAGACCCAGTAGGGGTCTTTTATTTATTTATTGTTATTTATAGCAGTATTTGCAAATTCTGTATTAACTATATCTTTATAAGGGGCTTCTTTATCTAATTCTTTAGCTTCTTTCATAACATCCATTAATATATCTAAAGATTCTTCTTTTAATAAAGGATCTGAACTCCAAGCATCTATTGATTTATATCGATCAACAACTGTTATTAGGTCTTCTAGTTCCATATCTTCAAAGAATGGATGCATAGCTTTAGCTATTTCTTCGTTAGAAGCACTTTGAACCCATTTTTGACCTCTGTATAAAGCATTAGTAAACCTTTGGATTAAGTCAGCATTATCAGCCATATATGATTTTGTAGTAGAGTAAGCAGTATATGGTATTTCACCAGAGTCTTTACCTATTGAAGTTACTATATATCCACTACCTTCTTTTTCCATTTGAGTGCCAGTAGGTTCAAATGCTGTTGTAAAATCAGCTTCACCACCAGCAAAAGCTCCAGCCATTACGCCAAATTGAACATCAGTCCTTACATTTACCTCACCATTATCAGTATCTTCACCAATTGTAAGTCCATTTTTCTTTAATACGTATTCAAAAGTCATTAGAGGAACGCCACCTTTTCTTCCTCCAAGAATTTCTTTGCCTTTTAAGTCTTCATACTTGAAATTAGGCATTTCTTCTCTAGCCATTAAGAAACTTCCATCTTTTTTAGTAAGTTGAGCAAAGTTTACAGCATAGTCTTCATTTCCTTGATTGTAAACATAAATAGAAGCTTCAGGTCCCATAAGACCTATCTGAGCTTCACCTGATATTAAAGCAGCCATAGTTTTATCAGCACCTTGAGTGTTTATAATATCAATTTCAATACCTTCTTCTTCAAAAAAACCTTTAGTTATAGCTGCATACTGTGGAGCATAAAATACTGAATGGGCAACTTCAGCTATTGTAACTTTATCTAATTTTTTTTCAGATGTAGTAGTGTTATTTGCGCATCCAGTTAAGCAAAGGGCACTTAATGCTAATGAACTTGTAAGTGTAATAATTTTTTTGAACATATATATCCCCCCCAATAAAAAGTTTCTAGTATTAGAAAATACTAATGATAATATATAGTATTAGATAAATACATCAATTGTTACTTATATACAAGATATTATAAATTATCTTATTTATAAACTTAATTACTAGATTAGTAATTTTATCTTCTTGAAGTATATATTTTTTCAACAATATTTAAAATCTCGTACATAATCCATGCACAAAATGCAAGAACAAATACTCCCATCATAACTAAGTCTAGTTTAAATACTTGACTACCATAAACTATTAAATATCCTATACCACTTCTTGATACTAAAAACTCTCCTACTATAACTCCAACCCATGCCATACCAATATTTATTTTAGTAAGGTTTATTAAATTTCCTATATTTGCAGGTAATATTAGTTTAAATAGTATTTGAGGTTTAGTAGCACCAAAACTTCTAAGCATTTTTACTTTTTCTTCATCAATATTTATAAAGTACTGATAAGCTGATAATATTGTAACTACGACTGAGATAGTAACTGCAGTTACTACTATACCTTGTATTCCAGCGCCAGCCCAAACTATTATAATAGGTGCTAGTGCAGTTTTAGGAAGTGCATTTAGTACAACTAAAAATGGATCTAGTATTTTTGATAACTTTTTAGACCACCATAATGCTATGGCAACTAGTATTCCTAGTACGGTACCTATTATAAGTCCAAGTAAAGTTTCATAAACTGATACCCATACGTGTTTTAGTAATTCACCATTTTCAAGATATTTTATAAATAAATTGTATATATCACTTGGTTTACTAAATAGAAATGTATCTATTATTTTGTGATTTGCAAGGACTTCCCATAGAAGTAGAAAGCCTAATAATATCATTATTTGCAAAATTAATATGTTTCTTTTTTCTAGTTTGGTTTTTTTTATATAATCTAAATATCCTTGAGAGTCTTTACTTAGTCTCATTATTATCAAACTCCTTCCATAGTTTATCGAAGTAGTCTTGGAATGCTGGAACTTTACGAGTTTGTAGTGGTGTTAAATCTTTGTTTTCACGAAGATTTATATCATAGATATTTTTTACTGTTGAAGGACGTTTAGATAGTATGGCTACTTTGTCTGACAAACTTATAGCTTC